>JACQUX010000024.1 GCA_016210045.1 Deltaproteobacteria bacterium
ATCATCAGTCACATGCTGGACAGTGGCAACTTGGACTACGGCACGACCGTCGTCGCGGCCCTCCCCACCAAACTCACGGCCCTCGACGCGGCGATCACGGCCCTGACCGACCCCGCGGTCCAGACCACCCTCCAGAAAAATCGCGGCTCGATCATCCACCACATGCTGGCCAGTGGCGACTTGGACTACGGCACGACCGTCGTCGCGGCCCTCCCCGCCGTGCTCACGGCCCTCGACCGTGCGATCAAGGCCCTGACCGACTCGGTGGCCCGGACCGCCCTTAAGAAAAATCGCGACTCGCTCATTAATCACATGCTGGACAGTGGCGACTTAGACTACGGAATGGCGAAAGTGGCGCTCATGGCGAGCGGTAGATTGGAGGCGGCGATGGCCATGTGGGCAGAGCAGGCCGACGATGGCGATGATTTTTCCTGAAGCGCCCGGTTGCGCATTCTGGCCGTGGCCCTGCAGCGCAGCGCGTTCCGTTCCGATCGTGGAGCTCCGTCTGGCGGGTTCTTTTTGAGTTTTACAATCTGCGGCGATCACGTTCGGGGCAATCCAGGTCAAGTGGAAGACCAAAGACGCCGTCCTCTTTTATGAAATCGGTGACCGGAAATATGTCTACTTGTGACATGTATCAATGAGGCCTAGCAGCGCGGCGCCCGAGTGCACAGAATCACTTTAGCCCTCTCCCACCACCCCAAAACAGCGCAGGCCGTTGGCAATGGCGGTCGCGTCCCAGCCGCGTTGGATGTTGAGCCAGTCGGCGGCGTCGAGGTAGCGTTCCGGAGCGGCATCGGGACGCAGCAGCGCACGCGCAGCACAAACGCCGACATGCATGCGTTCCGCCAGCAGCGTGGCGACGCGATGCCGCGCTTGCGCTCGAGCCTCGTCGGTCTGCGTCGCATCCGGCACATATTGCGCAAACGCGCTGATATGATCCCCCGTCACTGCGCGCTCGCGCACGGCCTGCCGTTGCGACGTCATCAACAGCAACGACCGTCCGGCGCCATGCACTGTCGCCGGCATGCGGCGGATCACACGGCCCAGTAAGCGACCAACGACGATATCCATTTGCATGGGATACTGTTCGAACAAGTCGAGCGTATTGCCGATACCGATATTCCCCGTCAAACCGTCGCTCCCGCACAGGAGCCACCCTCCAGTGTGTGGCAGAGCAAAGCGCGTTTCCTCCACCACATGCGCTCCCTGCGTCATTTCGATAGCGCCGAGCGAACGTTCCAACAGAAAATCTAAACGATGCCGCTGCAACGGACCACGCAGCCACTCTGCCTCGCGCAGCGGCTTTCCCCTACGCACGGCGGCGTCCTGCACAATCCAATGATGATGTGGTCGCGTCACAATCGCTGGCTCCGTCCCCAACCCAGTGGTGGCCGAACACGGGATTGCCGCGCCTTGCGAATCGCCGAGATGCAGAAAAATACCGCGCGTCCCTTGGGAGATCGCGATCAACAGCGTGGTGGCACTCATGGGCGCCAGGCATTGCGCAAAAACTGCGCGAGACACGACAAACGCACGGCGCGCGGAACGGACGACGTCATCAATGCCACGCCCTTCATAGTGAAAACCAACCGCTGTGAGCAGAGATTGAATGGCCGTGCGGCTGGCTACGTGTGGGGCAGGACTGCGGCCCACGCCGTCGGCCACGGCCAGCAGCGTGATCGGTGGCCGACAAGGATCCACCGGATAGAGCAACGCTGCGCCGATGCTGTCTTCGTTACGCCCCTTGTAAGGGGCACCGTGCAGCGTCATTCCGGCCAGGCGCGCGGCAAGGAGCCCGCCCTCGCCTCCACCCCCGATCGCGGCCCCCAAAGCATGGGGTCCCACAAAATCGAACGCCACGCACTCCCGCAACGCCTCACACGGCGTGGCACCCGGGTGAAGCGGCTGTTCGCGTAACGGCAACGCAGAGATCCGCGCCACAACCGGGGATTGCCGCAAAGCCTGCTGGAAATAGGCCAGGCGAGTCTGCATGCGCTACTCTTCGGCGGCCGCACGGAATTGTTGCGGAAAAAACAGAGACCCGCTAAACGCCCCCAAAGTCCGGCGACGTAGCTCAGTGGTTAGAGCGAGGGATTCATAACCCCTAGGTCGGTAGTTCGATTCTACCCGTCGCCACACCAAGGTCGCGCTGCGAACAGCCGCCTAGACAATTTCGTCCTCTCGTAGTTCAGTGAAACCATTCGTCATTATTTCGACACAGCAGCAGCTTCCGAGCCATCGGTTGATTTCATTACGTTTTTTTCACGATTTTCAGGGGTATCAGGACCCGGCCCGCCTGTGCCGCGCGGTTCTAGCGGCCTTCTAGCGATCCCCACGCCGCCGCATAACACGATTTAGTGCGTTAGCCGACACGCCACTAGCCCCACCGCTAATCGCTTCCAGTGGGGACAGGTACCTTCAAATCCGCATCAAATCTGGATTTGAAGGTACCTGTCCCCATTCAGATGAAGATAGGAGTCAGTAGCGGAAGTTTCGATCCATCAGGTTGTGCAGTGGCTCGCCATTCAAATAGCGGCGCAGCTGTGCGGCAAATAGCGCGAAGATGCGGTCCCAGCAACCGGCACAGGCGGGGCTCATATGGGGCGTCACGACGACGCGGGCGTGGCGCAACAACGGACTGGTGCGTGGGACGACGTCGTCCACGCCGACGCCGCTCAAGTGTCCGGCATCCAGCGCGGCCAATACGGCGGCCTCGACCAGGATCTCGGGGCGTCCGGTATTAATGACGATTGCACGTTGCGGCAACAGGCGCAGCAGCGTGGCATCGATCAATCCAACGGTCTCCCGCGTCTTCGGTGCGGTAACGACTAACACGTCCGCTTGGCGCGCGACCTCCGCCAGCGCACTCGGCGGATAAACCGCTTCCACGTCGGCGCAGCCACCCACATTGGGCTGCCGTTTGATCCCGAGCACGCGCATCCCGCAGGCCCGCGCGCGACGCGCAACGGCGCAGCCGTTGCCGCCTAAGCCGACGATCGCCATCGTCCGTCCGGCCAGCGGATAGCGCGGCCCTTGTAAATAGAACTGCGGCCCCTCTTCCGGTCGTAGCGCTAAATTCTCCGTCGTCGTGGCACCGGTCGACAGTTGCAGCAGCGCGCCGAACACCGCGTCGGCCACCGGTTCCGCGTGGACGCCGCGCGAGTTGGTCAGGATCACTTCGCTCTCAAACACACTGTCTTCGACGAAGTCGCCGAACTGAATGGAAGATGAATGATACCATTGCAGCTCCGGTGCTGCTGCTAGCATCTCGGCGGTCAGCAGCGGCGCAAACAGGACCTGGGCTTTCGCCAACGTCTCGCGCAGCTGCTGCGGCGCGGCCGCGACACACCACTGCACCGTAGTAAATTGCCGCTGCAGACCCGTCCATACCGACTCCGGCACCGCCCACTCCGGTCGCGGCATCGGAAAGTAACACGCAATCGTCGTCATCCCCGCAACACCTCCGCCAACGACTGGCCAATATACGTCACGTCGTCTTGTTGCAGCCGACTATGGAACGGGAGAAATAAAAATTCGCGCGCCAGTTGTTCGGTGATCGGGAGCTTCCCGGCGCCGCCGCCTGGATACCGTTGATAGAGCGGCTGCATATGATGCGCGGGCCACAGACCGGTTTCGATGTGGAAGCGGTGGCGCAGCGGTCCGATGATCGCATCCCGTCGCGGACAGCGGATTACGAAATGTCCCATCACGGCATCATCCTCGACGCGTGGGACCACGACATCCGGTACTTGCGATAACGCGTCCAGATACCACGCACGGATTTGGCGACGCCGCGCCAGCAGTGCGGCGCTGCGTTGCAATTGGACCCGCACCAGAATGGCGGTCAGATCGGGCATCCGAAAATTGGTCCCCACTTCTTCGACTTCGATTCCCGCCGCGGCGCGCAGGCCGTGGCTGGCCAACGTCATCAGTCGCTCCGCCATCGCTGCGGTATGCGTCACGATCATCCCCCCACCTAAGCCGGTGATCGTCTTGGTGGTCGCAAACGAAAACACCGTCGTACCGCCGGTGCCGAGATTGAACACGCCGAGCGGCACGCGATGCCGCACCGACCCGAGCGCCAACGAGGCGTCTTGGATCACGGGAAGGTCCCGTCCGTGTTTGGCCAACACGCGATACAACGGTTCGAGATCGCCGAACTGATTCATATGCACGAACACGATCGCGCGCGTCTGCGGGCTCAAGGCCCGTTCAACCGCCGCGGCGTCGAGTTGCAGCGTGTCCGGATCGACGTCGACGAAGTGCGGAACCGCACCGGCCATCAGCACGGTGTTCGGCATGGCCGGATAATTCAGCGACGGCACGATCACTTCTCCGCCGGCGACCTGATTCGCCTGCAGCGAGACTAACAGACCCCCCGTCGCATTGGCCACGGCCACTGCGGAGAGCGGGAGTTGGCCGTTCCATGGATCGGAGAGCTGTTGAAAGAAGCGATGACTGATCGCGTGGCGCGGCGCCAACCATTGCAGAAATTCCTGTTGCAACCGATGCACCGGTCCTTGCTGCTTGACGAAATATTGAAACTGCGCCGGATCGTCGGTTTGCAACAACGCATCCAGCACGGCCAACAGTTCATGCCGTTCCATTGAACCATCGTGAAGCGCTGCGGCCCGCGCGGTCGGCCACCACGCTTGCAACGATTCCGGTGCCATTGCGAAATCGATCGCATTCAGCGGATACTCGCGTGCCATCAGCTTCCCCCGTTCCGGCGCCTTCGCCCTTGGTCTTTCGGCGCGCCTTTGCTACGCTAATAGTCGCGTGACGCGCCCCCTCGACATCCTCGATGTGACCATACGTGACGGGAGTTACGCGATCAACTATCAATATACGCCGGATCAAGTGGCCCAGATCGTCGGCGCGCTCGACACGGCTGGAGTGCCGTGGATCGAAGTCGGGCATGGCTGCGGATTGGGCGCGCGCGAGAATTTGCAGATTCCGGCTGCGGCTTCCGACTTGGAATATGTCACGGCCGCCCGCAACGCCGTGCAACATGCAAAGCTCGGCGTATTGGCCGGTCCGGCGCCGCCCACGCGTCTGGCCGATATCGATCGGGTGCGCGACCAACTCGACTTCATTCGTGTCGCCGCGAACGCCGACCACGTGCGACTCGCCGCGCCGGTCGTCGCGTATTGCCGACAACGCGGCTTGGACGTCTGGTTTCAAATGATGCGCTCGGTCCGGCGCACGCCACAGCAGCTGCTCGAGGCCGCGCGCACCGTCGAAGGCCTCGGGGCCTCCACGGTATATATTGTCGACACGGCCGGGGCGTTCGAACCGGGACCGCTCGGCGACATCGTGGCGCTGCTGAAGGCGAAATTGGCGCTCCGCGTCGGATTTCATGGTCACAACAATCTAGGTCTGGCGATCGCCAATACATTGGCCGCAGTGGAGGCCGGCGCCGATGTGGTCGACGCGTCGATTCGCGGCCTCGGGCGCGGCGCGGGCAACACGCAACTCGAAACATTGGTCGTGCTACTGCAACGGCGCGGGTTGGTACCGGAAATTCATTTGGCGCCGGTGCTACGCATTGCGGAGGCGCACGCCGCGCTCTTTGCCGCCGCGGCCACCGGCGTCGGCGCGCTGGATCTGCTGACCGCAGCGGCGCGGATCGATTTGTACCCGATGCCATTCTATGCCCGGATCGCAGACGCGCTCGGGATCGAGCTGCCGGAACTGATCACGTTCTTCGGGAATGCCGTGGACGGCGTCGAAGTGGGCATGCCGACGATCGCCGCCGCCGTCCGCCACTTCGGCGGCGATGTCGATGCCGTGTTTACGAAGTTGGGGATTCCACGGCCAGAGAACGCGTAGACCATGCAAACGGTGTCATCCTGAGCCACAGGCGCCGCGCCCGCCTCTGGCGGGAAGCATCAAGAGAATCACCGCGCCGTATGCTGTGCACGAGACCCCTCGCTTGGCGCGGGATGACGGATACTCCTCACAAGAATAATCGCACTCCGCACTGCGTCCGTGCTTAGCCATTCTTCGCGACCGAATTGGATCACCGCAGCGAGTCCTCCCGCCGTCGGCACGAGTTGTTGTAACTGACCATGCCCGCTGTAATGCACTGTGGGCGGTGCGGCCTCCGACTCCGGACCGATCGACGTCCGCATGAGTTCCCAGCCGGACGTGGTCACCGCACGACCGACCACGCCGTTCAATACCATCCGTTGGACCGGCACATAGGCCACGGCGCCATCGAGCAGCGGCAATAACGGCAACGCGACGACGGCCGGCGTACTGCCGCCGCCGAATTCGCGTGCCGGCGCCGGCAGCGCCACGCCGCTGATCCCGCGCAACCGCGCTGCGAGGCGACCGTGGAGCGTCCAGCGGCCGCGCTCGTCACGGCGCCATTGACGGGTCGGTCCGTTTGTGGCCGCGACCCAGACCGCATCGTGATTCAGTGGAATAAAGTGATAAATCGCGGTCCCGCGCGGGAGTGGCCAGACGCCATCGGCATGGAGTCCTCGATCCCGCCAATGCAGTCGCAACACCGGACCGGCAAAGGGGCGGTAGTCGTTCTGCTGTTGGCCCAATAGCGCTGCTGCGGTGTGCGGCGTGGCAGGAAGGACGCGCAAATACCATCCAAGTCCGGTGGCTAGCGGACGCCACGTGCCGGCACCATCCTGCGTCAGGATGAACGACGACAAAAGCCGCTCGCGCCGCGCGGTGATCAGGGCTTCCGGCTGTCCATCGCCAGTGACGTCGTACCAATCGCCACGCAGCGCGGTGAGTCCGGCCGGGATCGTCCACGTGCCATTGTCTTGCAACCGCCCCGCCTGCATCCGATACCAATGCAACTGTTGTTCGCCAACGACGAGCCACCGATCCCCTTCCACGGCCACACTCACGACGGCTTCGGGGAGTTCCACCAGCGTGCGAGCCGACGCACAATGCCCCCGATGAGGGATCATCAATACCCAGAACACTCCAAGTAGGAAAATCTTCCTCAAAAGCACCACACCCCCTCTGTTGTGTCCCCTCTCCCCGTTGGGGAGAGGGTCAGGGTGAGGGGGAGAACCCTCTGCCTGGGAATACCTACTGGATCGACTCCCCCTCACTCTGTCTCTCTCCCCAACGGGAGAGAGGACGTTGCAGCACCCGCCGAAGCCATGGTCGCCTCACATAGTGAGGCCACCACCGCATAGGGATTCAACTCGCCGCGTTCCACGGCCTCGACTAATTGCCGGAGCTCCGCCGACGCCGCAAGCTGCGCGTCAAAACGCACCCGCCACGCCTCCGCGCACAAGTCCAACAACTCCCGCCGTCGCACGGCCCGTTGTCGGGCATCGTGTGCCGCGTCTTGCCCCACCCACGCCGCGTGTCGCCGAATTGCGGTCAATAATTCCGCCGCGCCGTCTCCGGTCGTCGCTGTCGTCTGCAACACGGGCACTCGCCAGCGGGCCGCGGTGGACGACTCCGGCGTCGTTGCGGTTTCCGTGATGTGGTGCGCGGCATCGTGCTGCAACGTCTTCGTGCCGCTCTCGAAGCGCCCTAACTCCACCATGGCCGTTAATGCATTCGCCATTTGCGTGGCGCCGGGACGATCGCCTTTGTTCACGACGAAGAGATCCGCGACTTCGAGCAGTCCGGCCTTCAGCGTCTGGACCACATCCCCCGCCTCCGGGACCAGCACGACCAGCGTGGTGTCGGCGAGTTCCATGATGTCGCATTCAGTCTGTCCGACACCGACCGTCTCGATGATGATCCAGCGAAATCCATGCGCGGCCAGTGCGCGGGTCATGGCGCGCGTCGCGGCGGAGAGACCGCCATGGGCCCCGCGACTCCCGAGCGAACGAATAAAGACGCCGTCATCGGCGGCGTGGGCCTGCATGCGCACTCGATCGCCGAGCACCGCGCCACCGCTGAAGGGACTGGAGGGATCCACGGCTACGACCGCGACGCGTTCCCCTTGTTCCCGCAACCGCCGGATCAGTTGATCGACCAGCGTCGATTTGCCGCTCCCCGGGGGACCGGTCACGCCGAGGCGGTAGGCCGTATCGGTGGCGGACTCCAGTTGGCTCAGTTCGACCAACGCTGCCGGATCGCGGTTTTCGATCTGGGTCAGCAGCCGCGCGAGGGCACGAATACCACCGGATTGGTTCGGGTTTTCCTCCCGCCGCTTGGCCATCCGCAGCTCCCTACCGGAAATGGCCCCCACAGTCCACTGTGTCTTGGCACGCAACTTCGCGTCCCGAGCGTTCCGATAACATGGGTGAAGGGGACCTCGGAGAAAGGAAACAGATATGATTGGCTACGTCGCCGCAGCTATCGCAACCATCGCTACCGTCGCTACGACCGTCTACACCATCGTGAAGACGGAAGAGGCCGAGGATCGCGCCGAGGCCCAAGAGGCGAAGCAAGAAGATCAGATCAGCAAACAGGCCAATTTGGAGAAGGCCAACACGGCCGAGGCCGCGACACGGAACCGATTAGCAGCCACGCGCGGGATCTTGCGGATGCTGGACGAGAAAGCGGGCGTCTCCAGTGAACTGCGCACGGCGGAAAAGAATCCGAAGAAGTTCGCCGGCAAGTACAAGCCGTTTCGTCCTGCAACCGCGCGGGTGGCGGATGTCGCGACGCAAGACGGTTCGAAATTGGCACAGACATTTAGGGCCCCCGGGGGGGGATTGAGTCCGCGCAATTACGGCACAAAGGCGCATTAACACGGCAACACGACACACAAAGGAGAAACGATTATGGGTAGCAGAATAGGCCAGCCACAATCAAACCCACTAGTATGGGGAAAAGTCGCCAAACAGGGCGCCTTTGGCGGCATCGGCGCTGAAGGTGGGGTGCAGTTCAAGGGGACATTTGACATGAACAAATACCTCGACTCGCTCGGCGATGATCCCGAGACCAAAGGCGCGATCAAGAACTGGTTGTTGGGCGACCAGAGCTTGCAGTGGGTCGACGCATTGGGTGAGGGATTGATTACCGGTTGGAACGTCGCGAAGGATATCTGGGCCACGACGATCCAGCAAGATTTAGTCGATCATCAAATCGACCTCGACGGACGGAAGATGACGTTGGCCGAAAAGGCGGAAGGCGACCAGTACTACTTGGCCAAGACGGGTCAGGAGTTTCAGTACAACTTAGCGACCAAGGCGCTGGAGCTGAAAGGTCAGCTGTCCAAGGACGCCAAAGAAGTGGAGATCGTCAAGGTGAAGGAAATCAGTCAGGCGCAGGTCCAGATCGCAAAGAACCAGTCGCTCACGCAGACCTTCCTGCGGCCCCGCTTCTACGGCCGCCCGGTCGGTCCGGTGACGGTGTAACGAAGATCACTCGCGAACGAGAAGGAGAAGATTATGGCACCAGTCAATACCTATCGAGAGCCGGAGATGGAAAGTGCACGCATGGCGGCTGAGTTAGCGACATCGAGCGCGCCGTCTTCGGCGGGAACCTCCAGCGGTCTCAGCGGCGTAGGCATGGCCAACGCGATCGGCGGCGCGGTTTCCAACGTGATGGGACTGCTCGGCAGTATCTGGCAGATGAAATATCAGGAGCGGATCGCGGAATTGCAAGAACAACTCGCGGACTTCAAGATGGCGAAGGCGGAAGAAGTTCAAGACTTCCAATTCAAACAGGCCAAGGACGCGCAAACCAGCGTCTACACGGCCGAAACGGCAAAGCTGGAACTGGCCGGCGAGCTCTCGACGTTGCACAAGGAGCTGGAGATCAAGAAACAACCGCTCTACGCCGAGACGACGGTCGAGTCCGCCAATGAAGCCCTCGCCGCGCGAAATGCGTTACAGCAGCGCTTCTATGGGGAACCGGTTGCTTAATGGGTGACTGGTGACTCGTGGCTGGTGACTGGGGATGGTTTCCGCGCTACCGCGCTTCAACTGGGAGAGCCCCATCAAACACCACATTTCCATGCCTACTATGGCGATGAGGTGGCCGTTTTTGCGATTGAGCCGATTGAATTGCTCGCCGGGACGTTGCCACGTCGGCAACAGCGATTTATTGAGGCATGGGCGGAATTGCACCAAGAGGAACTGAAAAAAGATTGGGATTTATTGCAACAGGGGCGCAAACCGGTCCCGATTCGCCCATTGGAGTAACGATGCATCCGCTATACAAAATACACTCCGTCGACGTGCTGTTGCCGTATAGTTTGCGCGTCCGTTTTGACGATCAGACGGAGCAGGTCGTCGATCTGAGCGACGTCTTGTACGGCGAACTGTATGGTCCGCTGCGCGATATACAATTATTTACGCAAGTTCGCGTTGACCCGGAAGTCCACACCGTGGTGTGGCCCAATGGCGCAGATTTCGATCCCGCCGTGTTGCACGATTGGCCGCAATCTCGCCCCCTATTGATCGAGCGGGTCAAAACGTGGCGCTCCACGTAATCTCCCCGCTTGTCTTGCGTGCAACCTTTCACTAGCGCGGGAACCATTCCACAGCCACCAGTCACCGCTTTTCCCCCCGCAATGAATAGCCGCCGGCGTCGGTGATGTGGACCGGCACGATGTCGCCGAGCACGCACTCCGTTCCGATAAAGTGCACAATCATATGATGCGTCGTGCGGCCTCGCCAGCGGCCGTCACCCTCATCGCGCGATTCGATCAAGACGTCGCGCGTCGTGCCGATGTGCGCGGCATAACGGCGCGTGACGATCGCTTCATTCAGCGCGAAGAGGCGTTGCAAGCGCTCGTCTTTCGTTGCGGGCGGGACGTCGTCGGGAAGGCGCGCGAACGATTCGGTCCCGGGACGCGGGGAATATTTGAACGCGAAGAGGCCGTCGAATTGGACCGTTTCAACCAGCGACAGCGTCTCCGCAAAGTCGGCATCGGTCTCGCCAGGAAAGCCGACAATCATGTCGGTCGTAATCGCCAAATCGGGAGCGGCGCCGCGCAACGCGGCGACTTTTTCCAAATACTGCGCGCGCGTGTAAGCACGGCGCATCCGCCGCAGCACGACGTCCGCACCGGATTGGACCGGGAGGTGAATATGGCGGCAGAGTTTCGCGTTGTCCCGATACGCGGCCAGCAGGCTATCGTTCACGTCTTTCGGATGCGGACTGGTAAAACGAATGCGTTGAATCGCCGTTTCGACAGCGATCCGCTGTAACAACGCGGCGAACGGGATCACGCCGGCGTGGCGGCGATTGCCATAGGTGTTGACGGTCTGGCCCAGCAGCGTCACCTCTCTTACACCACGTTCGACCAAGCCCTGCACTTCGGAAACGATATCATCCGCGGGTCGACAGACCTCGCGGCCGCGCACTTGCGGCACGATGCAATACGCGCAGTTGCTGTCGCACCCTTTCATAATCGTGACGAACGCTGCGGCCGGCGACACGACGCCATCGGCCCACGGCGTGAGATTCAGGAATTGATATTCGTCGACGTCGTTCACAATCTCGAGCGCGCTGACGTGCCGACGCTCTTGTTCCAATGCGTCGAGCAAGCGCGGCAACGCGGGGATCTGGTCGGGACCGAACAGCAGATCCAGCAGCGGAAAGCGGTCGAACAATAATTCTTTTTCCTGCTGCGCCACACAACCGCAGACCCCGACGACTAATTCCGGCCGCGCGGCCTTCAGTTCCGCCGCCCGGCCGATCTCGCTCATCGCCTTATGTTCCGCCTTCTCGCGGATGGTGCAGGTGTTGAAGAGGATCAGGTCCGCGTCCGCCATCGCGTCCGTCGGTTGCAAACCGCGCACGGCCAGCAGCCCCGCGATCTTCCGCGAATCGTGCTCGTTCATCTGACAGCCATACGTTTTAATATAGAAGCGGCGCATGGCCGCGGGACGTAGCAGGCGAACGGGCGTGGGGTCAAGTCACCCGCGCGGATGAAACTTGCGAATCAGTTCCTCTAAGTGTGTCCGGCTGACGTGGGTGTAGATCTGCGTCGTGGCGATATCGGCGTGGCCGAGCATCGTTTGGACGGAGCGGAGGTCCGCGCCACGTTCCACTAAGTGGGTGGCGAATGAGTGGCGCAACGTATGCGGCGTCACGTTGACTTGCAAGCCAGCCCGTCGCAACGCGCGTTTGATCACGCGCCATCCATCTTGGCGCGCCAAGCGGCGTCCGCGCTGCGAAAGGAAGACCACGTCACTCTCCCGTCCGTGCAGCAGCATCGGCCGCGCCGTAGTGAGATACTGTTGCAGCGCCCGCAACGCGACACTCCCCATCGGCACCACGCGTTCCTTGCTCCCCTTGCCGAACGCGCGCAGATAGCCGCCATCCAGATTGAGTTGCGGCAGCATCAATCCGCAGACCTCCGAAATACGCATTCCGGTGGCGTACAGCAGCTGGAGGACGGCATAGTCCCGCAGCGCGGCGGCTTTCGCCTCCGTCGGCGGTGCCGCGAGTAATTGGTCCACTTGTGCGATACTGATAGTGCGAGGAAGTCGCTGCAACATCTTCGGAGGTTCGATTAATTCAGTGGGGTTTTTTTCCAACTGTCGCTCTTTCACCAAGAACTTGCACCACGAACGGATCGCTGTGAGCGTGCGCGCGATCGAACGCGCGTTGAGTCCTCGGTCGAAACAGTCGGCGAGAAATTGGCGGATATGGTGCGGGCCGAGATTCGTGACGGTCGCAACACGTTGCCGGCGTAAGCTTTCGTGACACGCGCGCAGATCGCGGCTGTACGCCTCCAATGTATGCGGCGACAGGCGACGCTCCACTTGCAAGTGCAACAAGAAGCGATCGATCAGGGTGTCCACGCGGCGGCATTGTATGTTAGGGGCTGCCGCATGTCCACGCTGCAACAGCTCCGCATCGGATTGCGCATCCACGGCGCGGGATGGCGTTTCCTCCGCCGCCACCGCACGCTCTGGCCTTGGGCCGTTGCCCCGTTCTGCGTGCAGTGTCTGTGTCTCGTGGCGGCGTTGACTATTTTTATAACCCATCGCAGCGAGTTCACTGCGGCGGTGCAGTCGTGGTTGCCGCAGCTCGCGACAGGCCCGGGGCCAACGACGTGGGGCTATCTCGTGCAGTACTTGTATGCAATCGCTCATTGGATCCTTTTCCTGCTGACCAGCGGCATCACGCTTTTCTTGCTGATCCTCGCAGCCTATCTGGTCGGCTCGCTCTGCGCCGCGCCGCTCAACGAGATCCTGGCCGAAAAGACCGAGCACTTGGCGACCGGCCGTCCCGAAGCGCCACTCGTTTGGCGCGCCGTGCTCCCCAATGCCTGGCGCTCGATCCGCGTCGAATGCGGCAAGGCCCTGCTGCTGCTCGGCGTCCCGCTACTGATTCTGCCGCTGCACTTCATTCCACTGATCGGCACGATCCTCGGCACGACACTCTCCGCCCTCTGGACCACGTGGGCCACCGGCTTCGCGTTCGTCGATTACCCGCAAAGTTATCGCTATCTCCCATTCCGGACGCGCCTCAAGTTCGCGCGCCGTCACGCGTTGTCCCTGCTCGGCCTCGGTATCGTCTTCTGGCTCCCCGGCTACCTGCTCCTCGGCACCCCGGCACTGGTCGTCAGCGGGACGTTGTTGTATGGGACGTTGGGATCGGCAGCTACTACGGAAGAAAAATAAATTTGACTCATTTGGTCATATTTGTCACACTGCGCATGCGATGAGCAATACGTATTCCATTTATGAAACTAAGACGCAGTTCAGCGCGCTGTTGCGCCGCGTGAAAACGGGGAGTGAATTGGTCATTACGGAACACGGCCGTCCCGTCGCCAGACTCGTACCATACCAATCAAACGAATCACTTACCGAACGACTGGACCGATTAACGGCCAGCGGCCATCTGCTGCCACGCGCCGCCCGCGCTGCCCGCCCCGGTCCTCGAAAACCCGGAGCACTGAAGCGATTTTTTGAGGAACGGGAATGATCGCGTACTACGTCGATTCATCGGTCCTCGTGGGGATTCTTTTTCGTGAGGCCGGCTGGAAGCGGCAGCAACGCCGCCTAACCGACGCCGATCGAGTCGTCAGCGCGGCCCTAACCGAAGCCGAAATATATGCCACCGTCACGCGGGAACAACAACCGTTCGCCTTGGCGACTGAAATTCTGGAAAGCGTCGCGCTCTGCATCCCGGAGCGTTCACTACGGCCTGAGTATAGCGAAATCTTTGCCTGCGGCTATTGCCGCGGCGCCGACGCTTGCCATTTAGCCACCGCGCTGTATCTGGATCCGGACCGCTCGGAACTCGTATTCCTCACCAACGATCAACCACAACGCCGCCTCGCCGTGCGACTGGGGTTGGCGGTCGCATAGGGTCAAAAGGCATCCGGTCGACTCAGCCCTCACCCGGCGCTGCGCGCCACCCTCTCCCCGTCGGGGCGAGGGGAAAATATGGAAGTCAGACCAGCTCAGGCAACTTTTCCCGCCTCGCACCGATAATGCCTCCGTATGCATCGCACGCTGCGCCCTTCACATCGTACTGCGCCGATCCGGATTCATCTGCCGCCGCTGGCCGAACCATGTGCTGCGCGCCCGTCAGCGCAAACGATGGCCGCCGTAGGCCTGGCGCCGCTGCCTCCAAGCCTCCTGTTTGCGACCGCCGGCGCACTGCTCCCCGCATTCTTTTGCAGTCGACCACGCGCACGGCTCGTGGCCGCGATGTGTACTACCGCCGGCACACTCAATGAATGCGTCCTCGGTAACGGCCTCGTCGCAGGTGCAATCACTTTTCTTCTCGGCGCGGCCGCACTCCGGCTGGCCGAGTCGCTCCCCATCACGCCATTCAGGCAGCACCCCACTCCGTCGCTCACCGGCTTCAGCCACTACGTCGATTTGCGCACGCTACCGACCTTGGAATCCGCCCAATGGCGACACGCCGGCTGCCGCCGCCTCATTGACGGACTCACCACGACGATCCGTCAGGACGCGACGCTGCAACATTTTTTCCAACTCGCGGACCATTCCAATGCGCTGCTGGAGCAGATTGGCTGGATCCGCATCGCCGATCACGCCATTCACGGCGTGCGGAGTGCCGGCGGCGTATTTGCTCCCTTCGAGGGTGTGGTGTTCGGCGGCCGCGACACCGAAGTCATGGCGCACGAACTGACTCACGTCTTGCACTTCGCCCGCGTTCGAGCGACGTGCACGTTTCAGGACCTGGCACGCGCCGTCGCAGCGATCGACGCCGACAGCCTCGCCGCATATCGACCAACCTATGACACCGTGGCCGCGCACCTCCGCAACCACACACCGGAACACGAAATCCCCGCCGCCGTCCGCGATGCCGGAGCGAAATTGATTTTCTTGATTGGCGGGAATCGGAACATCGCACACCTCGAGGCGATTGCGACCTATGTCCAGACCCGTTTGCCGCATGACCTCCGCACCCGCACTGGACGCCGCTATCTTCGCAGCAACCAATGGCTCTCGCGCTTGCTGGCACCGGTGGCCTGGGCCGGCGGCGTGCTGCACGGCACGGAATACGTTTGCGAAGCTATCGGCTTCGGCAGTCGCCACTTCTTCCGCCGCGCGATGCAACTCGGCCCGATCGACGCCTGCCTCGGCCCCCGCACACCCGATCTCCGGTAATTTCATCCCGATTCCCTCAGCGCCCCTGACCGGCTACAATAATTGGCACTGGGGGAATTCATGCGAAATCACACACGCTGGGGATGCGTGGCACTCCTTTGGCTCGCGGCCTGCGGGGGTGGCGACGACGACAGCAGCACTGCGTCGTGCACCGGGGTGTCCGCTTTTAGCGGCGAAACCGCCGGATTCACGCTGACGATCCCGGACGGCAGCCTGAGTAGTTGTCAAAACGCGAGCCCCACGCTCGGAACGTCGGACACGACGACCGATGCCGTCGAAAGCGATGAGACGTTGCTGTCGCCGACGGCCTACACGATCACGCTCAATACGACCGACAATACCGCCGTCGAGGCCAACGGCACGTTCACACTCTCGATCCCGTTCGACGGCAGCAGCGTCCCTGCCGCGCACTTCGACGACGCCCATATTTACGCCAACATCGTGAACCCCGACAACGAGACCCTCCTCTCCGTGTTCGGCACGGTCGGCGACAGCGCGTTGACGCTCGACACGACCGGTCTCCCCGCCAACAGTAAATGGGTCGTCGTCTACAATCCGAACATCGAGTCGATCATCTATACACCGCCGGCCGCTGCAGAGAGTCTCCCCGCGCCTGGCAAACTCACGGCCCAGCCCAGCGTGTTCGGCAACTGGCCCCAGAACCAGTGGTGCGTCGTCTACAACTCCCATGACGCCACGCTGCGCACCACGATTGCCACGGCACAAGGGGTCGCGGCCAACACGCTGACCGCGAATCAAATGAATACGTTTCTGCAGGAACAGGTCTCGAAGGCCGCGTATGTCGCCGGTTTGCTGTACCAGGACGGCAACTTCCGCGCGCCTAATCTGGCCGTCTACAACTCGCTCGGACGCGAAGCCCGCAAACACTTTTGCACCGGGACCGACACGCCGTTCTACAACATCATCATCGACGGCCGCTCGCGCTTCACCCCCCCATGGCACAATTACGGCCCCAATCCGTTCGGTGTCCTCTACATCGGCAGCAGTGAAGTGGCGGACAAGGCCACCGATCCGCTCGGCTCCGCGCTCGACGCCGTGGCCCACGAGATGGCTCACGCGATCTTTGCCGGATACGATCTCGTGATCGGCGATCTCGCGAAAGGCATCAAAGAAGGGACTGCCACGACGCTGGGATCCACGATGGGCGTCAGCTTCGCGGCCGGCCTGATCGACACCACGTCGGCCCGATGGAGCACGATCGCCGGCGCCTCAGTGCGCAGCGCCCACGCGACGGAAACACATCTGCTCTCCAACCGAGTGAATGTCGGCAAAATTACGCACAGCGAGGCGTACGGGAATCAAGATTTCTTTGCGTATCTCGCGAACCGATTCAACGGCGGCGATCTTTCCTATCTCGCAGACACGTTCGACGCCCTCTACGAGGCGCTGAACCCACGCGCCAGCGCCGCCGGTTTCTCGACCATTTGGGGCTGGGACATGAGCGGCCGCCTCACCAATACGATCCTCTATACCGATCTCTCCACCGCCCTCGACAGCGCGCTCGGCGACGATTTGGCGACGCTCTATGCGCAGTTCGCGCTGGATCGCGCGTACGATCATCCGGCCGCTGCCGTGTTGCGCAGCGGCGATCCGGCCACGGCGTCATTGAACGCCGCCCTCTTCGCCGCCAGCGCTATCGCCAGCGTCACGTACACGCCGACCCAGATCAAGAACAACGAGGCCGCTGCGACCGGGAGTTTCGCCGATATCCCGCCGTTCGCGTCGCGCGTGCTCAGCGTCGCCGCCGGCGAGGCCACGACGGAAGATCGCAGCTTACAAATCGCGTTGACCGAATTGAGCGGCAGTAAGGCCATCGGCAGCAGCAACGAAGCGATCCGCGCGACGGTGCGCGGCACGGCCGGCGCCGTGACACTGGCCGCGGGCAAGGCCGTGATTGAAGAATGGGGCAAGAGTAGTACGATCGCGCATGTGGTGATCAGCAACACGACCACCGATACCGTCACATTAACTTACAGCGTCGGCCCGGTCACGACCTCCAGCCCGACCGTGAGCATTGTGTCGTGCCCCTCCAGCATCCGCGCCAACGAAGCCGGTTCGCTGACACTCGGCTACAGCGACGCGGACGGCGACATCCAAACCCTGACCGAGACGCTCAACTCCAGCCTCGCCAACGCCACGGCCAGCGCCGATGTCAGCACGCGGATGACCGGGACCTCCGGGACGTATACCGGCACCGTCAGCTATCGCGGTTCCGTGGAAGATCCGATCACTGCCAATCTGACCTATTTCCTGACCGATGCGGCCGGCAACCAAAGCAACGTCGTCGAATGCCGCGTCACCATCACGCCATAGCGTCTCCGGAAAGGCGTTGCAATGCCGTGCGCCCTCACGCTACGTCCCCCCAGACGATGATTGCGCCGCGACACGAGCCACAACCGCATTGGTGTCATCCGGTCTGTTGCGCCGCCGCGGCCGCACCGCCGCCGGGGCTGGTACTGC
Source organism: Deltaproteobacteria bacterium (assembly GCA_016210045.1). NCBI lineage: Bacteria > Pseudomonadati > Myxococcota > Myxococcia > Deltaproteobacteria bacterium. The sequence goes on from JACQUX010000024.1 coordinate 17,973, forward strand.
TGGAGATCGGGCCAGGGAATGGCGCATTTCTGGATCGGCTCGCTACGGCGCATCCCGACCGCCATCTGATCGGCATCGAACTTTGTTGGCAGCGCTTTATCCAACAACAGCACCGCTGCGCCCGCCACGGCAACGTCTCGCTGTATCGCGGCAACGCCCGGCGCACATTGCCGCTGTTGGCGCAGGCGTATCCGTGCGCGACGATCTACATCAATTTTCCGGACCCGTGGCCGAAACGGAAACACGCCCGCAACCGTTTATTGCAGCCCGATTTTCTCACACTGTGCGCAGCGTCTCTCGCCCCGCAGGGCGAGCTGTTCATCACCACCGACGACCACGCCTACGCCCAAACGGTCGCCCGCCTGGCCGCAGACACACCGCAGTTGCGTAATCGCCACGTGACGTCGTGGGTCACCCACGACGCCAGCGCCTTCGCCACGTATTTCGCCACGAAATGGCAACGTCTCGGTCGCACGATTTATTATCAGCATTATGAGAAAACCGTGCGGACGTGCGGACGCGAATCACTTCCCGACTAATCCGAGGAATTCTCCGCGCGCGGAGCCTTCGGCGCGGAAATCGCCGAGCATCGCCGAGGTCGTCATCACGGCGCCGCTCTTTTGAATACCGCGCATCTGCATGCACAAATGCTGCGCCTCCAACACGACGGCCACGCCGCGCGGGGTCAGCACCTCTTGCATCGTCTGCGCGATCTGCTGCGTCAGCCGTTCCTGCACTTGTAGCCGTCGCGCGAAACAATCCACGACGCGTGGAATTTTCGACAGTCCCACCAATCGCCCTTGCGGCAGGTACGCCACATGGGCCTGCCCGAAAAACGGCAACAAATGATGCTCGCAGAGGCTATAAAACGGGATGTCCCGTACCACGACCATTTCGTCGTAGTCTTCCTGGAACATCGCCGCGCGTAGCAACGCCGCCGGATCTTGCCGCGCCCCATCGGTCAGAAAGGTCAACGCACGCGCCACCCGCTCCGGGGTCTTTTGCAGTCCCTCTCGTGTCGGGTCTTCTCCTAACTCCGCCAACAGGCGTCGAATCAGCTCTTGCATCGTGCCGGCCCTATAGGACCCGTGCCGAGCCCTGTCAATACGGCGCTGATATGTGATGCGGTGCAGCCGATCCCGTCTTCACTTCTTCCGCGCACAGCCACGATGATAGGCCTTGTCTTGCCAAGGCCCGTAGAATATGAGCTCGGGCCGGGGGATAGAAAGGATCTGCCATATATGGTCACCTCTCGTATCCCCTCTGCCATTGCATCCATCCTTCCCACCGATCCATCCGGGTTTGGCTGCCGACCGGAATCCGATGCCCCAATCTGCCTCCAGGATTATGAGCAGCAGGAGATCTATAGCCATCTCGATCTGAATGGGGATGGGGCACGCGAAGAGATCAGGAGCACGCCCTATCGGCGATTGTACGACCCCTCCATTTGGGTACACATGCGCCCGAGCGACGGAGCGCGTGTCGATTACGACACCGGGCGTTGTTTTTTTGAACTCAACGATATCGCACGTCCCGACCTGCGCAAGATTCCATGGTATCGCCAACCGGACGATCCCGGAGTGCATTTAGGCGACTGGGTCGACATTGATGGCAACCCTTGGGTGCTGAATTCCGTCACGGTCAATTTTGGCCCAAAGGCTGAATTGCTGACGGCTTCCGGCATGACAGCATTGAAACCCCGGATGCCCGTTGAGCGGATGGTGCTGGTTGTCACCGATGGGTTAGGGACGTATCGGCGGATCCCCTTGGAAACCATTTCCGCACTGACCCTCTATCCCGCAACGATTGCCGCCGAGACCGAGCAGTTGTTTGCCTGTCTGGACACTGGGAATGACGCGGATTGTCGCGCAGCGGCCGACATCTCGCCCCAAGCGCGCTTGCTGACCGATCGGTTGCGGACCTTTGAATCCCGTTATGGCGCAGAGCTGGCCATTTTGGCTGGGTATGCCGAGTGTCTGCGTATCTCCCAACGGATCGTGACGGAAGGAAGGGACTTCAATCTTCCGAATCTCTCTTTGCAGATGGCCAGTCTCCGAGACCTGTTTGCGATCCACGACCGCACCTGTGAGCGATCTGCCGACCGCGACACAGTCCGGCTGACCGCGTCGGTCCTGGCAAGCTTCAAGGCCTTCTTTGCGGACATCAGCAGCGACGAACTCCGGGAGATCACACGAGAGTGGTTGGCCACGCGCTATGGCCTCGCCGCCGAGGATCGCGATGCGATTTGGGCGTCGTTATAGTCTCCCGCCCAAGCCTTTTTTCCTGCGCCACACTTCTTTTCGTGCATCCTTGTCGTCCTCGAGCGCCCGTGTTAGGGGCGCGGCATGCGCAAAATGACTCTGCACCGTATCAACTATGTACTCCTCGCGGTCCTGCTCGGCGCCACGCTCGGCTGCAGCGGACGCCAACCGAAACCGGCGGTGGCGCAGCGGATCATCACGAAACATTTCCAACGCTATGCGAAGAAATTCCCGGAGAGCAGCCTCGGCCGCGCGCCGGTCACTAGCGCGGAGGTGCAAGGGATCGAGGAAGTCCATAAGCACTACCTGATCCTCACCACCGCGCTGCACCAACAAGACGGCCAAGGCATGCGCGCCCGCGTCGCACTGGAAAAGCACGTCCCGGGCGGCTGGCACGTCGTCGCGTGGGAGCGCGACGAATGAGACCTCGCATGCTCCCATTCTGCGCGCTCGTCGTGTGCCTACTGGCTGGCCTGGCGAGTGCTGGTGAAGCGTCGATCTTCTCGTCGCAACAGTTGGCCACACTCCGCTCGGCCCGTTTGAAGATCGTTGCCCCGCGTACACTGCCGTCAGGGTTTCGTGTGCATGGCGTCTATGTCGATCCGGATTTCCGCGACACGCCGGACGTCTCGTACGCGATCCTCTACGTCGGCCCGCAACATGCGTGCATTGTCACGGAAGTGGCCGGCGGCGGCATCGGCGATATGATCATTCAAGATGCGGCCGGCCACAACATCGAGCCGACCAAACAACTCCGCAACGCCACGTTCGGCACTACGGCCTTTTGGAATACGCGAGAATATCTGGGCACGGATTGGTTCTATCGCGCGTCCACCCACCAGACCGGCCCGTTCGTCAGTGTGCGCGGCGACATCGATCGCACGTCCGTCCCACGCCTCGCCCCAAAAACCGCCACCCACTGCCGCCGGCCTGCGCCGACAGCGCTGCAACAACTCGCCGAGTCATTGGACTACGCTCCGGATCGTTAACCGCGCGCCATCTTTTGCAGATGACGCACAATGCGGGCCCGGGTTGCGGAATCGAAGTCCGGTCCGTGGAGGCGGAGGAATAGGGCTGCGGGGTTGCTGGACTCTTCCTTGAGCGACGCGCGGACCATCTGCAGCGCGGCATCATAGAGAGCACACCCCATTTTGAGACGCTCGACCGGACTGCGCGCGGCATACATTCGGTGCAAGGCTGCCGTAGTGTCGTGCGTCGTGTCGCTCACGAATCCATCCGGGCCCATAATGTCTCGAGTTGGAGTACGGGGATCCATCGGTGCAGGTATTCTCGGTCCAGTTGTGTGCCATGCGCAAGGAGATTTTTCACGTCGCGCAATTGGAGTTCCGACTCGGTTCGCTTCGCCCACTGCAGCTTGGCGAGGATAAGGTCCTCTGCGGCAATCAATTGGAGTAGATGTCCATCAAGATCGATCGTCGTGCGACGAGCGAAGGCAGAATGATGAAACGGGGTCGCTGGGAGAAGGATCAAATCTACTTTGATCACAGTTTCGTTATGAATAACGTTGAAGAGACTCCGACAGACAATCGCCTCCGCTACCGCTTCAGGAGCGATATAGAAATCGTCTTGAAAGGCCGCTACGAGCCGATCCGCCGCATTGGCGTCCACAGCGTAGTCAGCGGGGATTGTCGAGGCGATTTGCGACGCGATCCTTTAGCGCTCCACGCGATACGGGGTAACTTCCACCCTCCGCCCGTTCGTTTCCACGGTCACGGCGCCGTGTTGGTCGGTGCGATAGACGTGCGTTCCCAGCCGCGCGTAATCCGCCAACACGCGCGGGCGGGGGAAGTGGTAGCGGTTGAAGCGGCCGCACGGGATGATGGCCCAGCGCGGGCGGAGGGCCGCGAGGAATGCGGGCGTGGACGACGTCTCGCTGCCATGATGCGGCGCGACGACGACGGCCACCGGACGCAACCGTTGTTGTGCCGCGAGCCATGCTTCCGCTTCGGCCTCGACATCGCCGGGCAGCAAGATACGCACGTCGCCATATTCCAACTCCAGCACCAACGAGCGATCGTTCTCGTTGCGACTCGCCACTCCGAAGGCCGGCGGATGCAACACGCGCAGCCGGACCTCGCCCTCGTTCCACTCCGCCGCGTCGGCGTGCAGATCGACCCGCTCCACGCCGGCGGCCGTCAAGCGTGCTGCGACACTCGGCCAGGTCGGATCGCCCGGCTCCGGGCCCGAGCCATTGGTGAACAGCCGGCGCGCGCCGAACGCCTCGGCCAAATACGGCAAGCCGCCATAATGATCCGGATGATAATGCGACAGGAACATCGCATCGACGTGGCGGATTTGTCGCCGATAGAGAAACGGCGCGACGACGAAGCGTCCGATATCGAATGGACCTCGTGACGCCTCCCCCTCCCCCATCCCCCTCCCCAAAGGGAGGGGGGGATGGAGGCCCCGCGTAACGCCGCGGGGCGCATTCATCGCCACGCCGCCGGCGTCGAATACGTAGACGCGGCGATTCGGGAACTCGATCACGCTGCCCAATCCTTGGCCGACATCGAGCACGGTGAGCCGCAACGGCGGCTGTTGTCCCGGCAAGCGGTCGCGCGCGGCCAGCGAGCCCAGCAATCCGCACACCGCCAGACCCGCTGCAGCGCCCCAGACGACACGCCGCCGCGCGCGCCAACGCGGCCACGCAGCGCCCGCCAACGGGAGCAACCACAACAGGTACCAGCACACGACTTCGTGCAGCAGTGGAGTAAAGTGCCACTGCCACGGCCCGCTGTAGCGATCCGCCCGCGTCACCACATCCAGAAACACGCGGGACACGCCGGCCAATGGCCACCAGCAGAGGGCCGCGGCACTCCCCCACCACGGCGCGACGCAGAGGAAAAACAGTCCGAGTGGCAACACGCCAAATGTCACCCACGGGACGAACAGAAGGTTGGTGAGCAATCCAAGCAACGACGTCACGTGGAAGTGATACGCCACCAACGGACTCACACCGATCGTGGCCGCAATCGACGCCGCGCAGAGTCGCACGAGCGCACGTCCCAGCCGCCATCCGCACTGTTGTCGCCATGAGGCGGCGGTAACCGACACCATCTCCGCCGATTGCACCCCACCAAGCCGTCGCACCCCGCGCCACAGTGCACCCTCCACCCACGGGGCCCACAGCAACAGGCCGGCAACGGCGGCAAACGTGAGCTGAAAGCTCGGCAACCACAACGCGAGCGGCCAGAGGCCCAAGATCAGGATCGCGGCCAACGCCAACGCCGTGGCCTGATCCCGCGGGCGATCCAGCACGGCGGCCAACAGCCAGATCGTCGTCAGCCACGCGGCGCGAATGGCCGGCAGACCGCAGCCCGCCAAGACCGTAAAGCCCCAGCCACCGAGCAGCGCCGCGACGGCCGCGACGCGATCGGGCCGCACGCGGAGCGTCAGCCATGTCGAACGACGCCACAGCCACGCCACCAACCACCAACAGAGCCCCGCGACGACACTCACATGGAGGCCGGAGACGACCAACAGATGCACAATCCCGAGTCGCCTAAATCCGTCCCAGACCTCCGCCTCGAGCGCGCCGCCTTCCCCCAACAGCAGCGCTTGCAACAGCGCGGCAACGGCCGGGTCCTCCGCCGACAACGCCTCCAGCCGCGCGACCGTCGCCCGATACCACCACTCCACACCGACCCGCAGCCCACGTGGCGCAGTCGTCACGACGGCGACCCATTCCGGCCCTTCGACATGCCCCGTGGCCACGACACTCTCGCTCAAGCGGCGCCAGCCGAATGTCTCGGTGCCCGGATTCCGATACGTGACCGGCGGCCGCAGACTCGCGCGGAATCGGACGATGCTGCCCGGCTGCGCCTCCGCCGGCCACGCGGGCGCACTCAATTCCACGCGACCGACGCGCGGCTGCATCACGCCGTCATGCAAGCAATGTTGCAACGTGAGCGGCACCCGCACACCAAACGAAGTCTGCTGCGGTCGCGCCGCCACCCTTCCTGCGCAGACCGTGGCGGTTTCGGTCGGAATGAAATGCCGAAGATCGACCGCAGATCGCGGACGCGCAGCACTGTGCTCAAATAAAGCGACACCTAACAACGCCGCCGCCACGGCGACGCACACCACGGCGCGTCGCCCCCGCAGCCACCACGCCGCGCCGAGCAAGATCAGGACACCGAAAATACAGAGAAACGGCGGAACAATGAAAAAACGCTCACTCGCGCCCAGTCCCACCAGCAGAGAGGCAAGAATGAGGATCAGCGGCCTCGCGGGCCAACAGACCACAGAGTTCATGATAGACCGCGCTGACCCCCTGCACCACACCAGCGGTCTCGGGTCTATCCCCATGGCGCGTCAGAATCAAGGCGAGTTTTGCCGCCAACCCCCGCAAGAACGCGCGCCCTTTCGGCGTCGGCCGCTGCCGGTAGAGTCCCACCACGGTGTGGACCGGCAGCCGATTGATCAGCAGCTCCCCCGCCTCGTCCCACGCCAATGCAATCCCGGCGACGCGATCGTCATAACAGCAATGCAACTGCCGCAGCAGTCGGCCTTGCGCGGCCGAGATCGCCTCCGCCAGTCGTGGGAAACGCAACCAGCGACGTTCGAAGGCCCAGGTCCGATAGGCATCCAGCGATTCGATCAGTTGGCAACAATGACTGACTTCCGTCGCGGCGGGGATGACTAAATCCAAGACATCCGTTCCATTCAAGCGGACTGTGCCCCCCTCGAAGGTCCACGTTTCTCCCGGAGCGGATTGATAGGTGGCGCGCCAATCAAGTGGCGGCGGCTGCGCGGCACCGGCCCGGCCACGCCGCAACTCGCGCACAAAGCGCCATCGTTCCAGATAGTCGCGGAGTTTGGAGATCATGCCCACATTACTTATCGGCCAAGTGGGAGGCCAAAGTTTCGCGGTAGGCGGGGAGGAGCCGCCGGGCCTCGCGATCGGCCACTAAGACCTCACAGAGGTCGTGCAGGGCCTGGCGCTGCGACGGCGTCAGGGTCATAAATTGGACGTTATGCCCGCGGAAGAAGATCTCGTGGCGGCGTTGGTCGAAGTGGATCGAGGCGACTTCCGCATCAATAATAAAGGTATACGTAAAGCGGTCTTTATAGACGGCCAACATGCTGTCGGCCGGACGGCCATCGGGCCCTGGGACGCGGCGCGCCACCCCTCCGACGATCCCGGCGACTTCGACCGGCGGGAGCGGCTCGGTCGATTGCATCCCAACTTCATAACGCCGATATCGTGGGTCGTCCGTTCCTGGCATGCCAGCCCCCATCACTACCGCCGCGCGCCTCGAGCCAAACCGTTGACACCGCGCGCTACCTGACGGAATGAAATTGCAGGAGCTGTGCCACGGGATCACCGCAGCCATTGCAAAAAACTCCCAACGGAAACGGTCAGTTGAAATGGCGCACCGTCGCCGACCCGCTCTCAAATCGGGAATCACCGGGTGGAATCTCAAATTGACAGGTCCATCGACACCACATAAGGCACGCCACATGATGATCTATCTCGATCACAACGCCACGACGCCGCCGCCACCGGAAGTCATCGACGCGATGCTGCCGTTCCTGCGTGAACAGTGGGGAAATCCATCCAGCCTGCATGCGTTCGGGCGGGACGCGGGCCTCGCCATCGACCGGGCCCGAGAGGCCTGCGCGGCGCTGTTGGGGGCTGCGCGGGCATCCGAAATCTGCTTCACGAGCGGCGGCACGGAGTCCGACAACACCGCGATCCGCGCATTAGCCGCGGCCGACCCCAACAAACGTCACATCATTACGACGGCCGTGGAACATTCCGCGGTGCTGCAATCGTGCCGTGCGCTGGAACGGGAGGGATACACGCTGACGTACCTCCCCGTCGCGCGCGACGGCACGTTGACCGTGGAAACAGTCGCTGCGGCGCTACGTCCCGACACCGCGTTCGCCACGATCATGTGGGCCAATAACGAGACCGGCGTCTATTTTCCGATCCCCGCGATTGCCGAATGGCTCGCGGCGCGCGGCATCCCGCTCCACGTCGACGCCGTCCAAGCAGTCGGCAAACTGCCGATCGACGTGGCGAGGGTGCCGGTGTCGACACTGGCGATCTCCGCACACAAGTTCCACGGCCCGAAAGGAATCGGCGCCCTCTATGTCCGCCGCGGCACGCCGTTTCAACCGCTGATCCGCGGCGGAAGTCAGGAATATGGACGCCGCGCCGGGACCGAAGGCGTTCCACAAATCGTCGGACTTGGGCAAGCCGCCACGTTAGCCAAGCACAGTCTCGACATCTGTACCGCTCGAGTCCGCGCGTTGCGAGATCGCTTAGAACATGAACTCTTGACTTGCATCCCCGGCGCACAGCGCAACGGCGCCGTGGACCAACGAGTCCCCAACACGCTGAATATCAGCTTTCCCGGCGTCGACGGCGAAGGTCTGATTTTGGGCCTCAGCGAACGCGGTCTCTGTGCCTCCACCGGCTCCGCGTGCCGCGCGGGTTCGACCGAACCCTCCCACGTCCTCACCGCCATGCACCTCAGCCCTGCCGCGCTCGCCGGGACGTTGCGCCTCAGTCTCTGTCGCTACACCACCGACGCCGAAATCGACCAAGCGATAGAGATCATCACGCAAGTCGTCCAAAGCCGCCGAGCAAGTTGCACCCACTGACTCCGCAGTTTTCGTTTACGGCATTTGTAGCAGGAGTTGTTCGATCAGCAAGCGACGCAGCGAGAGCACGGTCTTCCCGATCACGAACTCGAGGTGGTCCGTGGCGTGGCCGGTGTCGCCGATCGGACGTTCGGCGTAATAGATGATGTCGGCGAAGTCGCCGATCGCAGCCGGATAGATCCAACATTCGTCGGGGAGTTCCCGGAGGAAGGAACGCATCACCCGCTTGTCGTCATCGCCGACCGGCACCCCACCCCGATACGGGCTGAGGGTCTCGAGGCAGCGTCGAATCAGACTGACGTCTTCCAGCGGAATGACCTGCGCCATCGCTATTTCCCCGGCCAAATTGGGACCGACCCCACCGACACATTGGATCAAACGGTGACGATGCACGGCAAAGACCGCGACGGTCTGAAAATAGCGTTGGGCGAAGTGAAGATATCCTTCGATGGCCGGCTGTTTGTTGCGACACTCGCGGAAGTATTCGACAATATGATAAAAATCCCGACGGTCAGGCTTGCTGACCGGCCGCGGCCCAGCCTCCGGTCTGGCACCGAGGCCTAAGCCATCGACTGCTGGTGTGAGATCCCCCATCCCCCCCATGAGAAGGATACTGTAACACGTACGTCGCAGAACGTGCAATCCCCATCTTGATCTTCTCGAAATTCCGTTGACTTTCACTGGCGACGCGGCTAACTCCCGCGCCTCAATGAAGACACCACTCTTTCAAGGGGCCTCGCTAGAGCACAGTTGGCAGCTCATCGATTGTTCGGAGCAAGCGCTCGGGCGCGTGGCCAATCGAATTGCCATTTTGCTGCGCGGGAAACATAAACCGACTTTTACTCCGCATGCCGACACTGGCGATTTCGTCGTCGCCGTCAATGCGGCGAAGCTGAGGCTGACCGGCCAGAAGCTGACGCAAAAGATGTACTACCACCACAGCGGCTATTTCGGCGGCTTGCGCAAGCGGACGGCCAAAGAAGTGATGGCCAAGACGCCGGAAGAAGTCCTGCGTCACGCCGTCAAAGGGATGTTGCCGCGGAGCACGCTAGGACGGCAGTTGTTAGGCAAGTTGAAGATCTACGCCACGGCGGAACATCCGCACGCGGCGCAGCTCGGCACGCCGGCGGCGGCGTAATTCACTCACACTCGTAAGGACCCTGATCATGGCAAAAGCACGGATCGAAGAATATGTGGCCACCGGTAAACGGAAGGAAGCGATTGCTCGCATTCGACTGCGGCCGGGTACCGGAAGTTTTGTAGTGAATGCCCGGGCGTTGGAAGAATACTTCGGGCGCAGCACCTTGCCGATCATTGCGCGTCAGCCGTTTACTGTCACGAACATGTTGGGCAAATTCGACGTCCATGCACTCGTCGATGGCGGCGGCATCACCGGACAAGCCGAAGCGCTGCGTCACGGGATCGCCCGCGCGTTAGTGGAATACAGCGGCGAATTGAAAAAATCCCTCCGCGTTGCCGGCCTCCTGACCCGCGACGCGCGCATCAAGGAACGGAAGAAATACGGCCATAAGAAGGCCCGGAAGAGCTTCCAATACTCCAAACGCTAAACTAACCGTCGCCATCATGGGCAAACTCATCGACGGCAAAGCGCTCGCACTGCAAAAAGTGGAGCAAGTGCGGCGGTCCGTCGAGGCGCTCCAGACCGACGACATCACGCCGGGGCTGGCCGTGATCTTGGTCGGCAACGATCCCGCGTCCGCCATTTACGTGCGCAACAAGACGCGCGCGTGCGCGCAAGCGGGCATCGCCAATTTGCAACACGACTTGCCGGCGACCACCAGCGAAGCGGCATTGTTGCAACTCGTGGCCACGCTCAACGCCGATCCGCAGGTGCATGGCATCCTCGTGCAACAGCCGCTGCCGGCACATATCAATGCCCAACGGGTGCTGGAGGCGATCGCACCCGAAAAAGACGCGGACGGTTTTCACCCAACCAATATGGGGCGGCTGGCGCTGGGACTGCCGGGACCACGACCGTGCACGCCGCTCGGCGTGATGCAGATGCTCGCGCATATCGGCTATGACCCGGCCGGGCGCGAAGCCGTGGTGTTGGGGCGCAGTGCGATCGTCGGCAAACCGATGGGACTGATGCTGCTGGCCGCGCACGCCACGGTCACGTGGTGTCACTCGCGCACCGCCGATCTGCCGAGCCATGTCCGTCGCGCGGATCTGCTCGTGGCCGCGATCGGCAAGCCGCATTTTGTCCACGCGGATTGGGTCAAGCCGGGCGCAGTCGTGATCGATGTCGGCATTAATCGCACCCCGGAGGGTCGGATTGTCGGCGATGTCGAGCCGGCGGTCGCCGGGTTCGCGAGTCATTGCTCTCCGGTTCCCGGCGGCGTCGGTCCGATGACTATTGCGATGTTATTACAAAATACGGTATGGCTCGCCGCGCAAAGCGCACGCAGAAACGAGCCCAAATGAAAACGCCACTCTATCATCATCATCTGCAACTCAATGGCCGCATGGTCGAATTCGCGGGTTGGGAGATGCCGGTCCAATATTCCGGCGTCGTCGCGGAACATCTGGCCGTGCGTCAACGGGCCGGGTTGTTCGACGTCAGCCATATGGGAGAATTTTCGTTCGCCGGTCCACAAGCGCTGGCGTTGCTGCAATATCTCACCACCAACGACGTGGCCCGGCTGGCGCCCGGCCAAGCCCACTATTCGCTGATCCTCAATGAACAAGGCGGCATCGTCGACGACATCATCGTGTACCGCCAAGGCCCGGAACAATTCCTAATGGTCGTGAACGCCGGCAATTTGGAAAAAGATTGGCACTGGGTACTGGCGCACAACACCAACCACGCCGATGTCGTCAATCGCAGCCGCGAGACCGCATTGCTCGCATTACAAGGACCGGCTGCGGCCGCAATCCTCCAACCGCTCACCGAAATTTCGTTGGCCGACCTGCGGCGCTTTCATTGCGCCGAGGCCCATATCGGCAGCGTCGCAGTCACGATCGCGCGCACTGGGTACACTGGATCGCCCGGATTCGAACTCTTTTGTCGCTCCGCCGATGCCGGCACGCTGTGGCAAACCCTGCTGGAGGTCGGCGGCGCGCACGGCCTGATGCCGTGCGGATTGGCCGCGCGCGACACGCTCCGCGTCGAAATGGCGTATCCGCTGCACGGCCACGAGATCACCGACAAAACGACCCCGTTCGAAACCCGGCTGGATTGGGTCGTCAAAATGGAAAAAGGCGACTTCTTCGGACGCGAGGCGCTGTTGAAACAACGCGCGGCCGGTATCAATCGCACGCTGGTCGGCTTACAGATGGTCGATCCGGGCATCCCACGCGACGGGTACACCGTGTTAGTCGGCGGCAAACCGATCGGCTTCGTCACCAGCGGCACCATGTCCCCATTGCTCAAGAAAGGGATCGCACTCGCGATGATGGGCATCCAGCACAGCGCGGTCGGAACCAAAGTTTCCGTTGACATCCGTGGCAAGGAACGCCAAGCAGAAATTGTCGCGACACCATTCGTCACACCCGCAACGTAACCGTTGTCATAAGTGAAGGAGCGAGCCGTATGCAAATCCCGGAAGATCTTCGCTACACCAAAGAACATGAATGGGTCCGCGTGGAAGGAAAAATCGCGACGGTCGGGATCACCGACTATGCGCAGGACCAACTCGGCGACGTCGTCTACGTCGAACTCCCGGAGGAAGGCGAAGGGATGTCCAAAGGCGATACCGCCGGTGTCGTTGAATCAGTCAAGGCCGTCAGTGACGTCTACGCACCGCTCAGTGGCGAGGTCACTGAAATCAATGTCGCGCTGAAAGAAAGTCCCGAAACTATCAACACCGATTGCTATGGCGAGGCCTGGATGATGAAAGTCGAACTCTCCAACCTCGATGAAGTCGACGAACTCCTGACCCCCACCCAGTACGCCGCATTCGTCGCGGAAGAGAGTGAATAATCCAATAGGGACCGTTAACAATGCCATTTGTTGGGGACCTTGAAGAATGCCCCAGATGCTAGGCGCCCGGCAAGCCGCGACCGGAGCGTACATGGTAGTACGTGAGGATCGCGGCTTGCCGGGCAACGACGCAGGTGGGGTATTATGCGAGGTCCCCCAATGAGTGATTTTCTCCAACGCCATATCGGCCCATCGGCCGAGGCGCAGTCGGCCATGCTCGCCGTGCTCGGGTATACCGCCCTTGACCAATTGATCGACGCCACCGTGCCCGCGTCAATTCGCACCACGCAGCCATTGGCGTGCGGACCCGCGTTGAGCGAACATGAGGCACTGCAGGCCGTGCGCGGACTGGCGCTACAGAATCAACTCTGGCGATCCTATCTCGGCATGGGCTACCACGCGTGCATCACGCCGGCCGTGATTCAGCGCAACATTTTAGAAAACCCGGGGTGGTACACGCAGTACACGCCGTATCAGGCCGAGATCGCGCAGGGCCGATTAGAGGCACTGCTGAATTTTCAAACGCTGGTGAGCGACCTCACTGCCCTCCCCGTGGCCAATGCGTCGTTACTCGATGAAGCCACGGCGGCGGCCGAGGCGATGACGCTCTCGCTCAACGCATCGACACGGGACACACGCGCCTATTTCGTCTCCTCGCGGTGTCATCCGCAAACTATCGCCGTCATCAAGACTCGGACCCAAGCGCTGGGGATCGAAGTGATCGTCGGCGATCACGAACACTACGATTTCAAGACAGCCGTCTGCGGCGTGTTGTTGCAATATCCAACCACCGACGGCGCGATTCTCGACTATCGCCCGTTCATCGAACGCGCCCATGCGGCGGGCGCACTGGTCACGCTGGCCACCGACTTGCTGGCGTGCACCCTCCTCACCCCACCGGGAGAACTCGGCGCCGACATCGCGATCGGCAGCGCGCAACGCTTCGGCGTCCCGATGGGCTACGGCGGACCGCACGCGGCCTTCATGGCGGTGCGGGAGCCATTCAAACGCTTATTGCCGGGGCGCTTGGTCGGCATCTCCATCGACAGTCAGGGCCAACCGGCGCTGCGGCTCGCATTGCAAACGCGGGAGCAACATATCCGCCGCGCCAAGGCGACGAGCAACATCTGCACCGCCCAAGTCCTGCTCGCCGTGATGGCGAGCATGTACGCCGTCTATCACGGTCCAAAGGGCCTGCGCGCGATTGCCGACCGAATCCATGCACGCACTGCGCAATTGGCGGCCGGCGCAAAACGTTGCGGCCTGCAACTCACCACGGAACATTTTTTCGACACGCTACACATCAGCTGCCCCGAGGCCCAAGCCCAGACCATTTACGCCGCCGCCGCCGCACGACAAATCAATGTGCGCCGCCTCGACACCGGAATCGCGGTGAGTCTCGACGAGACCACAACGGAACAGGACGTTGCTGAACTGATCGCAATCTTCAACGGAGGTCGGGCCCCGACCGGGACCCGGGACACGCCAACGACGGACGACCACATCCCCACTACGCTGCGCCGTACCACGACCTACCTGACGCAGCCGGTCTTTCAGCGGTACCATTCCGAAACGGAAATGGTGCGCTACATTAAACGCCTGGAGTCACGCGATCTCTCCCTCACCACATCCATGATCCCGCTCGGCTCCTGCACGATGAAACTGAACGCTGCGGCCGAGATGCTGCCGATCACGTGGCCGGAATTCAGCCAACTCCACCCGTTCGCGCCGCGCGAACAGGCCGCCGGATATCAGCAACTCATCACCCACTTCGAACAGCTAATCCGCGATATCACCGGATTTGCGGCCGTCTCGCTGCAGCCGAACGCCGGATCGCAAGGGGAATACGCCGGATTGCTCGTCATCCGCGCGTATCACCAACAGCGCGGCGCCGCGACACGCAACGTCTGTCTGATCCCCGATTCCGCGCACGGCACCAATCCCGCCAGCGCCACGATGGCCGGGATGCAGATCGTCACGGTCGCCTGTCGCGCTGATGGCGACATCGACGTGGAAGACTTGCGCGCCAAGGCGGCGGCGCACGCCGATCGGCTCGCCGCGCTGATGGTCACGTACCCGTCCACGCATGGCGTCTTCGAAGAAGGCATTCAAGAACTCTGCGCGATCGTGCATCGCCACGGCGGCCAAGTCTACCTGGATGGCGCGAATCTGAATGCGCTCGTCGGTTTAAGCAAACCGGCGGAATTGGGGGCGGATGTCTGTCATCTGAACTTACATAAGACCTTTTGCATTCCGCATGGTGGAGGCGGGCCCGGCGTCGGCCCGATCGCCGTGGCCACGCATTTGGCGCCGTTCCTCCCCGGTCATCCAGTCGTCGCAACCGGCGGCGAACTCGCCATCGGCGCCGTCGCCGCAGCCCCTTGGGGCAGCGCCGGCATCCTGCCGATCTCGTATACCTACATTCGGATGATGGGCGGCGCCGGTCTCACTCGCGCCACCGAGATCGCCATTCTCAACGCGAACTACATCGCCGCGCGACTCGCGCCTTACTTTCCGATCCTCTTCACTGGACGCAACGGCCGCGTCGCACACGAATGCATCCTCGACGTCCGCCCGCTGAAGGGACTGGCCGGGATTGAAGTCGACAATATTGCGAAACGGCTCATGGATTTCGGCTTCCACGCCCCCACCATGTCCTGGCCGATCGCCGGCACGCTGATGGTCGAACCGACTGAGAGCGAATCGAAGGAAGAACTCGACCGCTTCTGCGAGGCCATGATCGCCATCCACGCGGAGGCCCACGCCATTGCCCAAGGAACGCTCGATCGCGCCGACAATCCGCTCAAACACGCGCCGCACACCGCGGCGATGGTCACCGCCGACGCCTGGCCGCATGCCTATTCCCGCCAACAGGCCGCGTATCCACTGCCATGGGTGCAAGAACGCAAATTCTGGCCGGCCGTCTCCCGGATCAATAATCCGCACGGAGATCGGCACTTCATTTGTACATGCCAGGGATAGAAGTAAGTGCTTGAGTTAATCTGCGTAGGAGCGCTCAAGGCGCTCTTGTTCTTCTTTGCAGCGAATGCAGAGTTCGCTGACGGGACGGGCTTCGAGGCGTTTCATCCCGATCTCTTCACCGCACGACTCGCAAACCCCGAATTCGCCGGCGTCGATCTTCTTGATCGCCTTTTCGATTTTCTTGAGGAGCACGTTCTCCCGATCCCGCAACCGGAGTTGCATGGCTTGGCCCGCTTCCGTCGAGGCTTGGTCGACTTCGTCGGGAAGGTCGTCGGGATCGATACCGAGCCCTTCTTCCCGCGTTTGGTCGACCGCCTCCATAATTTGGCGGCGTCGTTCTAAGAGGAGCTCGTGAAAACGTTTGATCTCTTTTTTATTCATGAGGGGGGTACTCTTTTCCTGAGTGGCGAAAATTGTCAATCCGTTTTTGCGCATTCTGGTCCCCCTTGACCCCTCCCCATCCCCCCTGCTACCAGGCCCTCCATGCGCATTCTCGTAATCGGCGGCGGCGGCCGGGAACATGCCATCTGTCGGGCACTGCGGCGGAGTCCGCTGGTGACGGCGCTGTATTGTGCGCCGGGAAACGGCGGCATTGCCGAACTCGCCACATGTCTCCCCCTTGCTGCAACGGACATTGCCGGACTCGCCGACGCAGCCCGCCACGAACGATTCGATTTGACCGTCGTAGGGCCCGAGGCCCCGCTCGCAGCGGGAATCGTCGACCACTTTACTGCGGAAAAGCTTCCAATTTTTGGACCGACGCGGGCGTCGGCACAACTCGAGGCCAGCAAAGTCGCCACCAAGACCTTCCTGCAACGACACGGCATCCCCACCGCGCGCGCAGCCGTTGCGACGACCTATGACGACGCCATCGCTCACGCCCGGTCACAGCCACTCCCGCTTGTGTTAAAGCAAGACGGACTCGCAGCCGGCAAAGGTGTCGTCATCGCCACACAGTGGCCCGACGTCGAAGCCACGCTGCAACAGTGGTTTCGGAGCGCAGACACACAAGCGATCCTGATCGAAGAATGCCTGGTCGGAGAAGAACTCTCCTGCATCGCGATCGCCTCCGGCAGCGATTACGTGCTGCTCGCGCCCGCACAAGACCACAAACGGCTCGGCGACGGGGACACCGGCCCTAATACCGGTGGCATGGGCGCGTACTCACCGGTCGGGCTCGCCACGCCGACGCTGCTCGAGCGGGTGCGGCGCTGTGTGATCGAGCCGACACTGCACGGCCTGATCGCAGAAGGACGGCCGTTCACCGGCTTCCTCTATGCCGGATTAATGATCGTCGACGGGAACCCGTATGCCTTGGAATTCAACGTCCGCCTCGGGGATCCGGAGACCCAAGCAATCCTGCCACGATTGCAAACCGACCTGGTGCCGCTCTTGGTCGCGGCCACAGAGGCGCGGCTCGGCACACCGACATTGCAATGGGATCGGCGCAGCAGCGTCTGTGTCGTCATGGCGGCCGCCGGATACCCGAGCGACGTGCGCACCGGCGACATCATCCACGGATTGGACACGCCACAGTCGGCAGATGTCACTGTATTCCACGCGGGCACGGAGCGTCGCGGGGACACGTATCGCACCGGCGGCGGTCGCGTATTAGGTGTGACCGCGCTCGGCCACGACTTGGCCGCCGCGCGCCGTAGTGCATATGCAGCCATTCAGCACATTACGTGGAACGGGATGCAGTATCGACGAGACATTGGCGCCGCACGCGCAAACACTTTAACATAATAAAGAGGACATCATGACAACAGTCCCGCGAGTCAGCATTGTAATGGGTTCCGACTCCGATGTGCCGACGATGCGCGAGGCGGCAGCGGTGCTGGAACTTTTCCACGTGGCCCACGAACTGGTGATCAGCTCGGCCCATCGCGCGCCGGACAAAACCACGGCATACGCCAAAGGGGCGCGGGCGCGCGGCGTGCAAGTCATCATCGCGGCGGCGGGCTACGCGGCCCACTTGGCTGGCGTCGTCGCGGCGCAGACCACACTCCCGGTGATCGGCGTGCCGCTCGCCGTGTCGGCACTGCAAGGCGTCGATGCGCTGCTGGCGATGGGGCAAATGCCGGCCGGGATTCCGGTCGCGACGGTCACCATCGGTGTGGCCGGCGCCAAAAACGCGGCTCACCTCGCTGTCCAGATCCTCGCATTGAGCGATCCGCAACTCGCCGCCGCACTGACCCAATACCGCACGGACCTCGCGGCTGAAGTGGACAAAAAAGATGCGGCACTGCGAAATTCATAAATCATGAGCTACGGACCGACCACGGAGTTATTGCAGCTCGATCCGACACATCCCGATCCGGCCCGGATCGCGATCGCGGTAGAGCATTTGCGGCGCGGCCATGTCGTCGCGTATCCGACCGAAACTTTTTACGGCCTCGGCGTCGATTTCCAAAACGAGCGCGCAATCAAACGACTGTATGAATTAAAACGCCGCGACCCAAGTCTGCCGATCGCGCTGTTAGTGGCCGATCTGGCGATGTTGGAGGCCTGCGTCACTAACATCGGCGAAACGGCCCGCACACTGATGACCCGCTTTTGGCCCGGACCGCTGACGCTCTGTCTTCCGGCCTCCGCAGCCGTGTCGCGCAACCTCACGACGAATACCGGCAAGATTGGCGTTCGCATCTCGCCGCATCCAATCGCTGCGGCGCTCGTCCACGCCTACGGACGGCCGATCACCACCACGTCGGCCAATCGCTCCGGCTATCCGCCGTCATTGAATGCGCGACATATCCAAAAATATTTCCCGCGCGGCCTCGACTGCATCATCGACGGCGGCGAATGCCAAAGCATCCGCGGCTCCACAGTCGTCGACTTGGCCGACGACACGATGGCCATCGTCCGCGACGGCGCGATCGGCGCAGCGGAAGTCACCGAGTGCTTTCAAGAAGGGGCACCGAGCGAACTACCGGCGCCTGACACACCGAGTGAGCCAACATGAGCAGAACGTCCAGATTGAGGGACGAGACCCGTGCCCCGACAGGGACGAATAAGCGCTCAACTCACGCCGACTTTTTCTGCCAGGATCATCTTGATATACGATTGGTAAGGGACATCGAGTTTAGCCGCCATGGCACGAACTTTATTCAGGAGATCTCTGGGTAAACGGATGGAAATTAATTTCACCGGCGCTTCGACCGACGGATCGAACTCAATCGTCGCACGGTTTTCTTTGGCGTAATCAATGTAGTCTGTCGAGTCATGAGTCTGCCAGAAATTCCATTCTTCTGTCTCATTGCGGAAATGGGGGAGTGGTTCAAGTTTTGACTTCTTTTTCATATAGCTTCCGCTCCTTCCGGCTCATCGGTCGAGCACTGATCACCCGAATCCGGTCCTTGCGAATCGTCAACACGACAAAGAGTAACCGCCCCCCATGGGTCCTACCCAGCGCCGCGAAGCGTTCCTCTCGCGCTACAAGTTGCGCCTTCGCCATGATCAACGGCCGATTAAAAAAAATCTCCTCACATTCGATACTCGTCACACCATGCTTCTTCTCGTTCTTGGTGCGATTGCCCACATCCCAATCAAAGCCTTTGAGCCCGCGCAGCAGCACGGCTGTTGTATATAATAACAATATATAGCTGTCAACGACACAATAAACGTCGAACAAACTCGACACTTTCAATAAAATGCGCCAATGCATTGAACATTCAGAAGAAAACGACAATCAAGAGCGACAGCATCTGCTCAGCATCACTCCCGCGTCAAGATGACGCGGATTTCGGTGACGAGGGCGGGGTCCACGAGGGTATGGATCTTGGCGAGCAGTTGGGGGCGGAGCATGGTGAGTTCTTGTAGCCAGACGGAGTCACGGACGCCCACAAGAAGCGTAGTATCTTGCATCCGGATCGGCGTGGCGTTGCGGGCGATTGACTCGCCAACAACGCGCGGCCAAAGCTCCCAAATCCGGTACTGACGCGCCTTGGCGGCGTATTCGGGACGTTGTTGAAAGAGCCCGGCTAATAACTCCCCGACCGAGGTCGGATGGGACTTGCGGACTAATGGCATACCCCCTTGTAATGGGAGATTAGGGACCACGCAACTTTTTCCGCCATCCGTCGATAACCGGATCAGAACCGTATGGGCGATCCCTTAGCGACAACGCCATTGAGCATTCGTATCGCGCGGCCGGCATTGAAACCGTTGCTCGTCGCCCTCACGCGCACAATGGTGCAATACGCCGACTCGGCCGCCGGCCCGAAAGACATCGACCTCCGAGCGCCGGCGCTGCAGGCGCGGGTCGCAGCGATCTTGCGCGACGGACGCCTCGACCGCATCGAAGCGCCCGCCCTGTTTCGGATGGCCACCGAGATCGTCGGCAAACGGATGCAGCTGCAACCGGAGGATGTCGCATCGCTCGACCGGCAGATCCAGGAAACGATCACGCAGGCCATACAAACGGAACAAGCCCTGCAAAGCAGCGCGTCCTCCGCCCTCGGTGCAACGTCGAACGAGACCTATCGTGAGGAAATTGCACAGCTGCGTGCCGACGCCGCGGCGCTCGACCCGAGTGTGCGCGATTCGGTTGATTATCTCATCGATTTGGCCGAAACCCTATCGACAAAATACGGCATTCTCGACACGTCCATCGCCAACGACTGGGCGAGTCTCTTCAGCACGACCCGAGCCGCGGCCATTGCCGTGGCCGACCTCGTCGCCGAGGACACGACCTCGCGCCAAAAGATGACGCGGCACCTCGAAACGGCCCGGTCGCGCTTGGAAGAAGTCCTCCGCATGGTCCACGATTCGCGGGCCTACGAACTCGCGCGCCACCGGAGCGCACGGACCGGACTCTCGTGGGAAAATGGCTTCGGGCTCTGGGTCTTCTTCAGCGACGAACCGCCATCTCTTGCACTAGCGACCGCGTTGGGCCGGCTGGAGGGCGAACTGTACGCGCACTGGCTCGGCCTCAAGACTTTTCAGGAGGTCTTCGCGCGGGGCGATGTGATCGAAGAAGGGGAAACAGTCCAGCGCTTCGTGCACGGGCCGTTCGGTCAACTCGCCCATCTCGGCGCCCACTTCTTGCTGGATCCAGCCGCCCAGGGCTTAAGCCATAAAGCCGCCCGATGGCGCGTCTGTCGCCATGCCATCATCGGCATGGCACACGATCAGGGCGCCGCGGCCTGGGCCGCGGTCTTTGGGCTGCTCCCGGGAGACGAATAAACGTATGGTGCACTTGGCATCTTCCAATTTGTTGACTCGCGGTTATTTCGGTCGGATGGCCGATGCCGTGCTGAATGGGCAAAGCCTGCTGCTGTATACGGTCCCGCGTTTGGGTGCACATGCCCTCGCTCGCACTGCGCGGGGGGCGCGCCTCTGCCGTCGCGTGACGGAACAGGCACCGGACTGGATGCACGCGCTCCCCGGCATGCCGGTCATCGCCCAACGCGCCGACCGTTGGCGACCAATGCGCTGGTTCCGCGCGAGTGCGAACGTGGCCGGCGAGTTGCTGAAATTCTTGCTCATCACCGGCGCGGGTGCGTCATTGGGCGGCGACGAGGGCTATCTGCTCGGCGCCGAATGCTACTTAGGTCTGGCGGGTATCGCACACGGAATCCATGCCGGGATCGCGGACCATGATCGGCGCGCGGTGCGGCGTGGCGAGGCGGAGCAGTTAGTGCGCACGCGCCGCGCCAACGGCGAGACGGAAGAGCAAATCACGGCGTGGATCGCCACCGTCGGATCGACGCCGACGCGCGGCAGCTTCGGCTGGCCGCGGTTGGCGCCCAGTCGTCGGATGGCGCAGGCCCTCGGGGAGGCACTCCGAACCGTGTTGGAAGAGGAACGGGCAACAGAGCGGGCACAGGAAAAACGGCGCCGACAGACGGAGACGTTACATAGATTAGTCGACGAAATTGCGCGTCTTGTCGCTGACGATCCTGCAGGCGATCAGATCGTCACCCAGGCCCGCCGCTGTGCCGCACAAGCAGACTGTACAACAGCCAGACGCCAGCTCCACGGCATGAAAACAGCGCTCCTGCAACGCCGCGCGCGCGCCGGATCGCGCCCGCCCTCCCCCGATCCGCAACCGCCACCACCCCGCTCACATGGTGCAGCCGTGGGTTCTCTGCGGCTGCGTCAGCTCATCAAAAACCCGCCGCCGGAACTCCGTCCCGAAGACCTTCGCGGCGCTGGGCTCCCAGTCACCTACGAAATGACCGAAGACGTCTTCGCCGCGTTGGCAGCCGACTATGCCGCCAATCGCGATCATCGCGCCAACATTTGGCGGGCATTCGGTCATGATCCATCGAATGGTCGACCCTGGCAATCCGCCGGCCCCGGCCAATACACCCACCGCATCGGCCGACTCCAACTCGTCGTCGCAACCACGGAAGACGACGCCTTCCAGGTCGTCGGATTGCAAGAGCCCACTCCCTAGAGCGCGCCGCGCCGACAACCCATTTCATTTGAGTGGGGACAGGTACCTTCAAATGCAGCATTGGCGGACATTTGAAGGTACCTGTCCCCACTCAAATGACTTTGGTCGGGACCATGGGGGGCAATTAATGTCGGAAGTGGCGGGTGCCGGTGACGACCATCGCCATACCGTGTTCGTCGGCGGCGGCGATGACTTCGGCGTCGCGCACCGACCCGCCGGGATGGATGACGGCGCGGACTCGTGCCTCGGCGATCGCGTCGACGCCGTCGCGGAACGGAAAGAACGCGTCAGAGGCGGCGGCGACTGCCGGCCGGCCGGCGGCCTTCATGGTTGCGACCCGCACCGCATCGACCCGGGACATCTGCCCCGCTCCGATCCCGACCGAGGCCGCGCCGGTCGCAAACACGACCGCGTTGGAACGGACATATTTACAGACGCGCCAGGCCAACGCCAACGCCCGTTCTTCCTCCGGCGTCGGGGCCCGCTTCGTCACCACGCGCCAATCGCGCGCCACTTCTTCGCGCACGTCGCTGGTCTGGACGAGCAAGCCGCCACACGCGGAACGGAGCGACCACGGCTCGGGGCGCGGCCACAAGCATGGCACTAAGCGTAAGTTGGGCTTCGCGGCGAGCAATGTACGGGCGTTCGCCGCAAAACTCGGCGCGCAGATGACTTCGAAGAAACGTTCACTCACGACGCGGGCCGTGGCGTCATCGAGTTCCGTCGTCGTCACGACGATGCCACCGAACGCGGCTAACGGATCGGCCTCCAGCGCCATACCGAAGGCCTCGGCTAGACTTCGTTCAGAAACTCCGACTCCGCACGGATTGCCGTGTTTAATGATGACGGCGGCGAACGGGTAACTACGCAGTTCGCCGGCCAAGTGGATCGCGGCGTCGGTGTCGAGCAGGTTGTTGTACGACAGCGCCTTGCCTTGCAATGCGGCCGCGATATTCAACGACTCTCCGGCCGTTTGATACCACGCGGCCGCTTGGTGCGGATTCTCGCCGTAGCGCATCGCCTGGACTTTCGTGTAATGCGCACTCCACTGCGCGGGGAAGGGATCGGTCGCATCGCGTTCCGCTAAGTAGTTGTTGATCGCGGCGTCGTATGCGGCGATCCGGGCAAAGACCGCACGGGCGCACTGCAGCGCATACGCCTCCGGGACATTGCCATCCCCGGCCTTCAGCTGCGCCAAACATTCGGCATAGTCGGCCGGGTCGCACAATGCGACGACATGCGCGTAGTTCTTCGCTGCGGCGCGCAACAGCGTCGGACCGCCAATGTCGATTTGTTCAATCGCGTCCGCCAATGTCACGTTGGGCTGCGCCACGGTCTGTTCGAACGGATAGAGATTCACCACGACGAGATCGATCGGAGCGAATCCGGCCTGTTGCAGATCGGCGACATGCGCCGGCAGATCGCGCCGCGCCAAGATGCCGGCGTGAATCTTCGGATGCAGCGTCTTCACGCGCCCATCGAGCAGCTCCGGCATCCCGGTCCATGCGGCGAGCTCCGTGACCGGACAGTGCGCCGTGCGCAACGCCTCCGCAGTCTTGCCACTCGCCAACAATTCGACGCCGAGCGCGTGTAACGCTTGTCCCAGTTCGACCAGGCCCGTCTTGTCGGAGACACTGATGAGCGCACGACGCACGATTGGCATAACCACTCCGTTACTTCTTGACCGCTGCGCCGAGACCTCCGGCCAGCAACGACTTGATGTCTTCGTCGACGAATTTCAGCCCCGCGCCGACGAACCAATCTTTCTTCTGATTCGGGTTCAGCGGATCGTCCATTCCGCCGACCAGGAAGAGACTCGGCGTGAGGCGCGCAGTGCCCATAAACTTGAGATGGGGTTTGTTGCCGTTCTTCGTGTTGAAGTCGAAGGCCGACGCAGAGAGTCCGAGACGTCCGACGTCGTAATCGAAACCGACACCGCCGCGATTTTCGATGATCCCGCCGCGCAACGTCAGGTTATAAAATTTCTTGGCCAACTGCGCGGAGACGCGAAATTTGTTTTGATCCAACGTGGTCGTCTCGGCCGAGACCGCCGTCGTCTGGCCGTTGGCCGTGACCGTGGAGGTCCGCGTGGCGCGATTCGGCGAGGCGGTGCGATCTTCGACAAACTCCAACAGGAATCCTTCGTCGGGACGCGGATGCAAATTCAGATGCACGTAGTGTTTGAAGTCCTTCGTCCCGCCCAAATATTCGGTGTGATAGCCGACTTCCGTTTGGAGTTTTTTGAAACCGCCCAGCGCATCGGTCAGCGAATCAGCGGCGTCGTTCACTTTGTTGACCGTGTCCTTGTTATTGATCAACTGGCCGATCGTCCCTTCGCCTTCATCCAATTTCCGCGAGATGCTCGCGACACGTGAAAACGATTCTTCCAAGTCGGGTCGGACGTTGGTGGCCATGCCGCGCAAGTCACGACTGAGGGCCGCAAAGTTGGCGACCATCGCGTCGATGTTGCGTTGGTTTTGCACGACCAGTTCACGAATCGTCGCGGAAAAGGTGTCGAGATTATGGATGATCCGATTCACCGGGGCGTTGTCGCCCGCCATCTGTTCGCGCAGCGATTGGGAGATGGCTTTAAAGTCCTTCGCCACTTCGCCGAAGTCGGTCAGCACCAAGCTCATGTCGCCACCGACGCCGCCGAATTCGAGTTCGGCGCCCGGTTCCAACGTCGGTCCGCCGACGGGCCCCGGCACCAGTGCAATGTAGCTATCACCGAGAAACCCGCGCGCCCGCACGACGGCCTTGGTCCCCGCCGCCACCGTGGCCCCGGGACGGTCGATTTGGAGGTGGGCGCGGGCGTGACGACCGTCTGCCGCCAATTCGACTTTCTTCACATAGCCGACCGAGATCCCGGCGATTTCGACCGGGGTTTTTTCGTTCAGCCCCATCGCGTTGTCGAGCTGCACCACGAGTTCGTAGCCGGTCGGGATGAAGAAGTTCCCCTCGCCCACTTTGAGGGTGGCGTAGACGAGGAGCACTAAGATAAGCGCGGCGAAGAAGCCGACTTTGAGTTCCAATTTCCGTTGTAGCATAGCGTGAGTGGCGGACCGTTAACGTGATTTGCTGCGGAGGTAAAGGGGTAGTTGAAGATCAGGGCGCGTACGTTTTTCTTGTGACGTGGGACTGTGGTCGGAGCGTCAGGTCTGGCAGGGTACGCTATCGCGGCGCCATCGAGGCGCCGCGCGCTCGCCCTCGCCGTTTTCGTCATGAGATTTCGCAAGGAGAAAACGGCTGCGAGCGCCCGTGCCAGACCGGACGCTCCGACCGCAGCCTTTGCCGACACAGGCGTCACAGAAATCGCCACTGCTCAACAAAGCCAAGGCGACTGTCACTCCAACAGATTCGCGTGTTTTGCGAAGAGGGCGGGACGGGTGGTGCGGAGGCAGTCGAGCGCAAGGCGGGCGGCTTTTTGTTGCGTGGCAGCGGCCTCGAGCGGAGCGATGTGTTGGCGTCCGAAGAGGTGGGGCTGGCGGCGGGCCAGCGTTTCGAGCGCCATTCCGGCACTGGCGGCGTGGGGGGCAACTGCGAGCAGCGCGGTCAGTTCGTTTTCGAAACTCATCATAATGCGATCTTTTGCGCGGCGATTCAGATGCCCCATGATGGCCCACCCGATCTTCGGGTACCGTGGTGCGAGCCGGATGAGATGCGGCATGATGTCGAGTGTGATCTTGAAGCCGGGGGTCCGCAACACGGTTTCCAACCGCTCGGCGGCCCACGGGAAATACGGGCTCGCTGCCACGAGCATCGCAAACGACGTCGGCATGGTCGGATCGCGTTCCCAGATTTGCGCCCCGATGGGCGATTGCACAA
This sequence comes from Deltaproteobacteria bacterium, assembly GCA_016210045.1. NCBI lineage: Bacteria > Pseudomonadati > Myxococcota > Myxococcia > Deltaproteobacteria bacterium. The sequence goes on from JACQUX010000024.1 coordinate 44,017, forward strand.
ACGCCGTAACATGCGGGATCGCGCGACTCTCCATAGGAAAGAGATCAGCGAGTAGCCGGATGGCGCCGAGACCGGCCCCCAGCGGATTCTCGGGTCGGAGGGCCGCAAGTACCGGCGCCAACAGCGCAGGCTCGCTGTGCACGACGGCGACAAGGTCAGGCATGTAGTCGGGTCTCTGCCCCATTCCAGCGGCCAACAACGGCACCAGCGTCGGCCGCAGCTCCGGCCGCGACTGCCAACACGCGATGATCGCACGGCCGAGATTGCCGTTCGACGCAAAGACGTCGCGGACCAGTGCGAAATGTTCCGGTGTCGGCGTCCAAGACGTCCGCGTCAGCAACATCAGCAACAGTTCGGCAGTCCAATACTCATTCCTGCCCGCGCGCAACTGGAGGATCGCCGGGAGCTGCGCCTCGTTGAAGAAGGCCGGTTGTGTCGCCGCGAGTTGTTTAAGCGCCAGCGTGAGACTCGGCTTCGGAAATTCACTCGCCGCACTCGCGGCCTGGATCAGCAGCGGGACATCCGTGGCCAGATACGGGGAGGGTTCGAGTTTCCACGTGCTCGTTAAAAGAAATGTTGCGGCCTTATCGTTATGGCGCGCCAACTCTAACAGCAGCGGAAGGAAGGCGCGAAAATGTTGCGGTTGCTCGGTCAGGACCCGCGTCAATATTTCCAAGAGCGGCGGATGCTTCGCTAACACTGCCGCCAGCGCCGCGTGGTGGGACGGTTGGAAGGCCGCCAAATGGGTCTGTAGCGCGTACGGCAACAACGGATCGGTCGGCGTCGCGACGGCGCGGTCCAAGATCCACGGGATATCGGTCGACACGATCGTCGGTGCGGCCAGCGCCGAGAGTTCGGCCAACGGGTGATCGATGTCGGTGACGCGATGAAAGTAGCCGTCGCCGTAGAGCATCACGGTCGGGTACTGCGTCACGCCATACGCCGCCATCCATGCCGCATCGGTCGACTCGACGCGGATAAAGAGTCTGCGGCCTCCGTCGGCTCGTGCGAGCGCGGCGAACGTCGGTTTATAATCCTGACACGGGTTACACCAGGTCGCGGAGAAGTCGACAACCGCCACTTCCCCCGGCCGCAGCCGCGCGAGGGCGCCCTTCAATCCCGCCTCATCCGACACGGCGATCACGGCACCATCGAATGCCGGCTGCGTGGCCTCCGCTTCCGCGATCCCGTCATCGATGTAATGCAACCCGCCCACAAAGAAGCGCGGGACGGAACCAACCACCTTGCTCGCCGCATAGGCCAGCCGCTCCTGCCACGTCCGCACCCCATCGGCATTCAGATCGGGGATCTCGGCGTCGGGCGCCCAGAGGAACGGCGCGAAGCGATCGCAGCATACGGTTTCGTTGAGCGATCCGGCCGAAGCGAACAACGTGCGCGGATCTCCCGCAAAGCGCGTCGCGAGATTGCCGCTGAAACACTGATCCATGATCACGGTCCGCTCGCGATATGCCAATCCCGAGACCAATCCCGCCAACCGCTCGCCGCTGACCGTCGCATCCGGCAACACCAGTCCGTTTTCTGTGCCATGCCCCGTTGTATAAAGGAGAACTGTATCGTCCGCCGAGACCGTAGCCACGAGCCGCGCCCGCACCGCGTCCAACGCGGCCTGATTCGGGGCCCAATAGTGATCACCATCGACCCCATCCGGCCGCTCCGGACTCACTACAAGGACTTCGTATCCCCCATCCCGCAACCGCGCCGCCGCTCGCTCCACGTTCTCCACATGGCGCGGCTCCCGATCCCCATTAATAATCACCGCCACCCGACTCATGCGCTGCGTCCTCCGGTAATATTATCGGGTTTCAGCAGAAAATGTTGCGGAGGCCTAGCACCAATAGGGTGAGGCTCCGGTATCACCAGAGACCGCGCAGTGCGTCAGCCGGGGAAGCGGTGGGGGGCGCACAGGGGCTCTCGGAGCCGTTTTCTCCATGCGTAATCTAATGACGAAAACGGCGAGGGCGAGCGCGCGGCGGCTCGATGCCGCCGCGATAGCGTACCCTGTGCGCCCCCCGCCGCGGCCCCGGCCCCCGGAACAAGCAACCACGCTCACATATCCATCGTCTCTTCAATCCCCGCCGGCCCGTTACTCCGCCCTTCAATGAAGCGCTGGACGACTTCGTTCGGCGAGGCGCGGAAGGCCGCCGGGGAACCGACTTCGATGATCCGTCCGCCGCTTAACATCGCGATCTGGTCCGCAATGCGAAACGCGGACGCGATATCGTGGCTGATCACGACGGAGGTGACTTGCAGTCCGTGTTGCATCGCGAGGATCAGGCGATCGACTTGATCGGTCATCAGCGGATCGAGTCCAGTGGTCGGCTCGTCGTAGAGCAGGATCGCGGGCCGGAGCACGATCGCGCGCGCCAGCCCAACACGCTTACGCATCCCACCGGAGAGTTCAGCCGGCATTTTGGCGTCGACACCTTCTAATCCGACGGCAGCGAGCTGTTCGTGGACCCGTTGCGTAACCTCGTCCTCCGACAAGCCGCCCTGCTCCCGCAACGGAAACGCGATATTGTCGAAGACCGTCATCGAATCGAACAGCGCGGCGTTTTGGAACACCATCCCGAAGCGACGGCGAAAGGCCGCAATTTCGACGCTGGAGAGCGTGCTCACGTCGGTGTCGTCGACCCGCACGGTGCCGCGATCCGGTTGCAACAGCCCGATGATATGCTTCAGCATCACCGACTTGCCCGTCCCGCTGGGGCCCAGGATCACCGTGACCTTGCCGGTCGGAATCGTCAGATGCACACCCCTCAACACGTGCTGATGCCCAAACGACTTATGGAGATTGTGGAGTTCGATCATAGCTGTGGCGGGGAAATGAATTCCAGAATCCATGATGTCAGAAAATAATCCATCACCAGGATGGTGACGCACGACAACACCACGGCGCTGGTGGTGGCGCGCCCCACGCCCTCGGCGCCACCGCGGGTGTAGAAGCCGCGATGGCAGCTGATCAGCGTGATGGCGAAACCGAAAAAAGCGGCCTTGATCAATCCGCCGAAGACGTCGGAGGGATCGACGTAGTGATAGAGCCGGTGCAGAAACGGACCCGGCGCGATATGCAACATCCCGACGGCCACGACGTAGCCGCCCATCACCCCGACGAAGTTGAACAACATCGTGAGCAGCGGAGCCATCAGAGTGGTCGCCACTAAACGCGGCACTACGAGATAGTGGATCGGATTCACGCCCATCACTTCGAGGGCGTCGATCTGTTCGGTGACCCGCATGGTGCCAATCTCCGCGGCCATCGCGGAACAGGCGCGCGCGACGACCATGATCGCGGTGAACACGGGCCCGATCTCGCGCGTCAGCGAGAGACCGATCGTCGCACCGACGAGATTTTCGGCGTTGAACAACGCAAAGGCCTTGCCGGTTTGGAGCGCGAAGACCATGCCGACAAAGACGCCGGTTAGGACGATGATCGGCGTGGAACGCACGCCGACAAATTCCATTTGCTTCAGCACATTGACCATGCGCCACGGACGACGGCCCGACCATCGCACGGCCTCGGCCGCAAAGAGGCACCAATTGCCGAACGCGCGGGTCATGGTCAAGCTCGTGTAGCGGAGCGGCTCGAACAGCGGACGGAATATTTGCAGCACGCGTTCCATATGTTTCGTCGTGCGAAGGTATTACGGACGCCCGTGATAAATCCGCGGCACCCGTTTCGAGACGCGGCAGACGATCTCGTACGGAATCGTCCCGCACCACCGCGCAATCTCTTCGGCGCGCAACGTGGCCGAACCTTGTTGACCGAGAAAGACGACTTCGTCCCCCACTTGACTCTCGGGGCAATCAGTCAAGTCGCAGATCACCATATCCATCGTGATCCGGCCGACGATCGGCACGGCAACGCCACGCACTAACACCCGCGCCTGGCCCACGGCACCCCACGGATAGCCATCGGCGTATCCGACGGGAATCGTGCCGAGTCGACTGGGACGCGGCGCGGTCCACATCCCGCCATAACTCACCTTCGTTCCTGTCGGCACCGATTTAGCGAGAATGATCCGACTGTGCAGGCTCATCACCGGTCGGAGCGGGAGTCGGCCTTCGTCTTCCGGAAACGGCGCGATGCCGTACAGCATGATCCCGGGACGCACCCAAAACTGATCCCCTGACTGCAACGCAAACGGCGTACACGCTGACGGCACGGAGTCCCCGTGGTGGATCACCGCGGCGCTATTGCCGAGGTGCCAGACCAACGGACCCGCGACGCGCGCGCGGATGGTCGCGGCCGCGGCGGCAAAGCATTCGCACTGCGCGTGGCGTTCCGCCGCGTGATTGGCCTCCGCAAAATGGGTCATTACGCCGGCCAGCCGCAACTGCGGATAGTCGGCGAGTTGCGTCAACAGTGCCGGCACCTGTTCCGGACGCACGCCTAAGCGGGTCATCCCGGTGTCGATCTTCAAGTGAAAATCGATGGGGCCGCCGGCAGCAGCCGCGGCTTCCGCGACGGCCCGCAGTCCGTCGGCCGCGTGCAAGACCGGCGTGAGTCGCTGCGCCAGCATCGCGCGCGCGGCCGCAACGCCACCGCCCATCAGACCGCCCATCACTAAGATCGGCGATTGCACACCGGCAGCGCGCAACTCAATCCCTTCCTCAATCGTCGCGACGCCCATCGCGGCCACTCCGGCACTCTCCAACCACAAGCCGACCTGTGTCGCGCCATGGCCGTACGCATCCGCCTTGATCATTGCCACAACGCCGACGTCCGCCGGCAACTGCGCGCGCACCAGACCAACGTTGTGTAACAACGCGTCGCGAGAGATTTCAGCCCACGTGGGACGAAGTTGATTCATATGAAAAGCGGTGACTGGTGACTCGTGGCTGGTGGCTGGGGATCGGACCAAGTGAGATCATTTGCCCAGCCACCCACATCCCCTTTCCCCTTGACCCCGCACGCCCGCCCCTCTAAAGCCTCCGCCAGCAATATGCAAGCCCCACTCCTCGCCACCTATCTCGGCCACGCCACTGTGTTGCTGCAATGTGGTGAACTCGCCGTATTGACCGATCCGCATTTGGGGCAACGCCTCTACGGGATGCCACGCCGCGGCCGTCCGCTCGACGCCGGCACGCTGCCGCCGCTCAGCGCGATCGTCGTCAGTCACACGCATCTCGATCACCTCGATATCCCGAGCTTCAAATTCATCCCCAGCACCGTGCCGGTGATCGTCCCCCCAAAGGCCGGGCCCGTGTTGTATCGCTTCATTAACAACCCGATCGTCGAACTCGCCCATTGGGTCCCGCACATGCCAACTGCGGACGTCACGATCACGCCGGTCCCAGTCCGCCACTACGGCGGGCGCTACGTGCCGGGCCTCCGTTTTCGCCAAGTGAGCGGCTATGTCATCCAGTTAGGTTCGCACACCATTTATTTCGCCGGCGACTCCAGTTACGGCACCCACTTCCGCGAGGTCGGCAACGTCTATCCGATCGACTTGGCGTTGCTGCCGGTCGGCAGCTTCGTCCCGCACTGGCTGGCACCGTCCAAGCCGATGAATGCGATGGAATGCGTCCAAGCCGCGATCGACCTGAAGGCCAAGCACACGTTGCCGATTCATTGGGGGAGCTTCGGTCTATCGCGCTGGGGAGATGCCCAAGTCACGCGACTCCAATCCCTGGCGGCATCCCGCGGCATCGGCGAAACCGTCCACGTCTTGGAACCCGGCGGCGGGCGTTGGAGTTGGAGTGGTCATTCCGCGTAACGCGTCTGCTTCCGCTGTAGACGGATGAAGCATGCAGTAGCACTGTGCCGCGACAAACGCGCCACAGAGTAGACACCCCCCCACGGATTTGTTAGCCACGCTGGCATGACGACATCGGCGGCGCAGCGTAGCGTGGAGATGGGCACGCCGATGTTTCGGCAGTATTGGCAGATCAAGGCGCAATATCCCGATCCGGACACCATCCTGTTTTTCCACGTCGGTGATTTTTACGAGATGTTCTTCGACGACGCGAAGACCGCTGCGCCGCTGCTCGAAATCACACTCACCACGCGCAATCCGAACGACGCCTCCCCCATTCCGCTCTGCGGCATTCCGATCCACGCCGCGGACGGCTATGTGGCGAAGTTGTTGGCCGCCGGAAAAAAAGTGGCGCTCTGCGAACAAGTGGAGGACCCGAAACAGGCCAAGGGCGTGGTCCGCCGCGACGTGGTGCGCGTCATCACGCCCGGCGCCGTGCTGGACGCCGAAGGGTTGAACGCCCGCGAACACAATTATCTCGCGGCGCTGGTAGTGGACCATGCGCGCTACGGCTTGGCGGTGATCGACATCTCCACCGGCGAATTCCGCGCGACGGAATTCGGGAGCTTGGCGGCGGCACGCGAAGAGATCGATCGGATCGGCCCCCGGGAATTGCTGGTGCCGTCGGAACTGCCGTGGTCACCAACCACGCGCGCAATGACCTGTACGCCGCTGGAGGCGGCCGCGTTCGACCGCACCACACTGCCGTTGCTCGCGGGGTGCGACGCCGTCGGCGCGTTGGGTCAAAGCGCAGCGGCCGCCATCTGGCACTATCTCCACTACACGAAAGTGGCCGGCGCGAAGCCGATCACACATATCACGACGCTCCAGCCATATCAGGCCCACGACTATCTAGTGCTCGACGAGACCACGCGCCGCAATTTGGAGCTGCTGCAGACGCTGCACGACGGCCAGCGCGCAGGCTCGTTGCTCTGGCTGCTCGACCGCACCAGCACCGCGATGGGCGCGCGGCGACTCCGCCATTGGTTGCTCTATCCGCTGCGCAGCGTGACCGCGATCGACGCGCGACTCGACGCCGTGCAACAGTTAATGGCCGACGTGACACGCCAAGAAATTTTGCTCGCCACGCTCGCCGGCGTGGCCGATCTGGAGCGGATTGCCGGACGGATCGCGACCGGCCATGCCAGTCCGCGCGACATCATCGCGTTGCGCGATTCGCTGCGCCATTTGCCGACGATCATACGCACGCTCCCGGAATCGCCTCCGCTGTTGGCATCGTTCAGCCACGCTATCGATCCGTGCGCCGATGCCGCCGACCGCATCGCCGCGACCCTCGTCGATCAGCCGCCACTCAGCGCCGGCGACGGCGGCGTGATCCGCGACGGCGTCGACGCGGAACTCGATCGCTTGCGCGCGTTGCAGTACGAAGGGAAGGGCTTCATCGCCCGCTTGGAAGCTTCGGAGCGCGCGCGGACCGGCATCGGTTCGCTGAAAGTGCGTTTCAATCGCGTGTTCGGATATTACCTCGAGATTACCCATACGCATCGTGACCGCGTACCGGCCGATTATATCCGCAAACAGACGCTCACCAACGCCGAGCGGTACATCACGCCGGCATTGAAAGAATATGAAGAACAAGTCGTAACCGCGGAGGCGCGCAGCCACGCGCTGGAATATGAGCACTTCACGCGGTTACGCGAAGAGTTGGCGCACGCGCTGCCGCGCATCCAACAGAGCGCGCGGCAAGTGGCCGACCTCGACGCGTTGTTGGCATTGGCGCGGGTGGCGCAAGAAGGCGACTACTGCCGCCCGACGTTGGTCGAGGCCCCAATGATCGCCATCGAGGCGGGCCGCCATCCCGTGGTCGAACGGATGCTACGCGACGAGCGCTTTGTCCCCAACGATTGCTGCGTCGGGATGAGTGCGCCCCAAGGCGAGCCGCGGGGCATCCACCCCCCTCTCCCTTTGGGGAGAGGGATGGGTGAGGGGGAGACCTCGCCCAACACACCGCTGCTGATCATCACCGGCCCAAACATGGCGGGCAAATCGACCATCATGCGCCAAGTCGGGTTGATCACGCTGTTGGCACATCTGGGCAGCTTCGTCCCGGCGAAGCGCGCCGTGATCGGCCTCACCGACCGGATCTTCACCCGCGTCGGCGCCAGCGACAACGTGGCACGCGGCCAATCCACGTTCATGGTCGAAATGGCCGAGGCCGCGACGATCCTGCGCGAGGCCACGGCACACAGCCTGATCCTGATCGACGAGCTCGGCCGCGGAACGTCCACCTACGACGGCATTTCCATCGCGTGGGCGGTGGCGGAATATCTCCACGACCACGTCCACGCGCGCACGCTATTCGCCACGCACTATCACGAACTGGCGCGGCTCGCCGACACCAAACCCGGCGTCGCGAATTTCACGATGGCCGTCAAGGAATGGAACGATCGGATTATTTTTTTGCGCACCCTGGTCCCCGGCGCCGCGGACCGGAGCTACGGTATTGAAGTCGCGCGCTTGGCCGGACTGCCACCATCCGTCACGACCCGCGCACGCGAATTGTTAGCGGAACTCGAACAAGACCCCTGGCGCACCGCGTCCGCCCCGCCGGCCGCGCAACTCGGCCTCTTCCCGTCGCCAGACCCACGCCACGAAGCCGTCTGCGAGCGCCTCCGCATCCTCGACCCCCAGACGCTGACGCCACTCGCCGCGCTGACACTGCTGGCGGAATTAGTGGAACAAGTGCGAGACACGACTGCGATCTAAGCAGGCAAAGATTGTGACGATCAACCCGCAGCGCGTGCGGTGGCTTCCAGATACGTAATGCTCGCATCCACTGAAGCGAAGCGCCGAGCGCTTAAGAAATAGAGTGGCCGCTCAACATCGAGCGACACCAACTCGATGCCCAACAGCGTGGCGGTCTCATCGCGGGTTCTCATATCTCGGACCGCAGTTGCCGCTAACTGCACTCTCGCTTGGTCTGCCGCCAAGACACTGAGCGTGCCGCCCACGGCCAGGCGCTGCACGAGATGATTAAACAGGGCGGCCTCGATAGGCGCAATAGCGCCGTGCTCCGGGAGAATGGCCGTCATATGGGCTATCGATCCGTCGAATCCGCGGGCGGCCACCTCTGCAACGGTACCAGCGAACACCAGATCTGTCGCTTCGGACAACGCAAACATGGACGCGAGATACAGATTGCGATCTACTGCTCCTGCGTCCCCAGCGGCACTAAAGCCGCAACGCGAAGCCTGGAAGATCACATAATGCCCATCGGTTTCGGCACGAGGAAAGAGTCGCGCGCCGAGACGAGCGGCCGCTTCAAAGGATTCCGGACTCGCGCCGGTGCATTGCGTCCTGCCTGCGCGTCGCAGTCCTGCTTCGACCACGCCAATTCCTACCTTTGCATAAGGACGCAATGCGCCCCACCGAACGACGTTTGCCATGATCCGCCTCCTTTTGAGGTCGGATAACAATACCGCGCATATTCTGTCAACTCATTACATGCAGAGATGGCGATGCAATGCCTGATTTCACAGCCTCGCCGGCCCATCACCCCAGCAAAACCGCTTGCAATCAGCCTTTGCACATCTATGGTGGGGCGGTGCGCTCCAGTCGGAACAGTCGGATAGGGGGCGCGCTGTGGCGCCAACTCGGCCCACAGCGCCGTGTTCGACCTCAGATCCCGAAAATTGTCCTCCCCCAACTTTCTCCGCCGCAGCCACTCCGCGTTCCGCCAATTCACTCCTATGGGGACAGGTACCTTCAAATGCCCAATACACGGGCATTTGAAGGTACCTGTCCCCATCAGATGCACTTAGCGGCGGAGTTGGCGGGGCGGCGGGGAGCACGCCCCCCCTCCCCGCCACCACCCTCCACACCGGCGGCGCCCCCAGCACCTGAGGATGCCGATAGCGTGGATGCCAGCGGTGACGACTCCGACGAAGTCACCTTCCGTCCCCAGGACCTCCCGCTGCCGTATCGCAACTACGCGGGGATCTCTACCGCATGGCGGGAGATCGCGGCGACGGTCAAACTCCTATTTCGGTTGAAGGGATTCCGGATCGCCAACTTCGAAGCGCTCGGGGATTTCTGGGACATCTTCAATCAGGCAGTGCGGGTCCGCTGCTCGGTCCCCCGTGAGGCGCCGACGTTCGACATCGACGCGCTAAGTTTCCATGAAGAAGTCGCCGGCGACTTCTTCAGCGAACGCGATCCGGAATTCATCCGCGCCGTCGCGCGCGTGCATCACAAGATGCGCCGTTTCTACGCCGCTCCCGGCGAGCGGGTACCGACCACCGAAGTCGTATTCAACTTCCCCGCGCTGGAGCGCGAGGCACGCGTCTTTCTGCGGACCAGTCCCGTGCTCGATCCGGCGATCACGGTGGATGAACTGCTCCGTGCTGTCATGCTGCTCGATGAGGCACTACAGGCGAAGCAAGCGATTGATCCGCACCACGTCAACAGCTTCGCACTCCAGCAACTGGCCGCCGATCTCTTCCCACGGGAGCAACCGGCCTTTCGCGCGGCCGTGCAATGCATCCGTGCCAAATACCAATATCGTCATGCGCATGGGTCCTTCGCCGGCCTGCTCATTCCGGTGCGGCAAGCCCTGCAGGGACGCCCCAACCCCGGATTGTACTATCTGAATCACATCCTCGACCAACTGGGCCTCAGTCGCGAAGTCCTCGTCACGACCCTCGGAATCCCGTTGTCGCAAATTGCCACTAACTTGGCCCATCCACGTCGCTATTTCCCATTCTCCAGTCTGGCCCGCCTCCTCAATCTGCTCGAACTCCCGGATGTGAGTGGGCTCGTCTATTGCTGCTATCGACCGTTCCTCGATCGTTATTGCGCGCCGCAGATTGCTGCCGCACGGGTCCAGTTACACGCGGCCAACCACTGCCGCCCCACGGAACAGCTGCGCCGTTTCGGGATCGGCGGACTCGCGCGCGCCCATCGCATCGTTCGCGGCTTGCGGCTCACGGACGTGCTGGGCCACACCGCTTTCCCGATCCACAAAGACAAGACGTTGATCCATTTGGAACACAACCGCGGCAAACCGCTGACTCTAGAGACCGCGTTCGACCTGATCGATTTTTATGGAATGGGCGTCGAGGGCCTGTTCGCGCTGATGCCGGACTTGCCGCGACTTATTCCCACGCACCAACCAACCGGAGTGCTAGTCGAACCGCTCGCGTCGTGGCCGTTTGCACTGCCAGGCTACGCGCCGGAGGTGTATGTCACCGGCGGAGCAAAAGAAAAAGGGGTCAGCGCCTATAACGAGCCCCGCACATCGGGAACGTTAAGTCACCGCTTGCTGTTCGAGCGAACGCTGCGCGGTTGGAGTCGCGCGGAACTGGCGAAAAAAACGGGACTCGCCGAAACGACGATTTATTACTTGGAACGCGACGCTCGGCCTCCGGAAGACGATACGTTAGCGATCCTCGCCCATCCGCGGATCTTCAATATCCCGATCGATGAGCTGCGCGCGTTGGCCCACGCGTCGCAGTAAACTACTTCACTTCATACGCGCCGATATCAAACCCACCGCTGGACGGCCGCGTGTGTCCGACCAGGTCCGAGCGAAAGTCAGCCGCACCCCACGGCCCTTTCCACTCCGTCCCGATCTGCAGCAGGTTGTAGGCCTTATTAATGACCGGCGACCCGCTACCGACGTGGAACGGATCCGCGACGCCTTGATACACTTCATCAAATTGCGGTTCCGCCACGATTGTGCCGCTCGCGTTGAACGGAAGGGCCTTGGCCTGAATCATCGCATCGTCGATGGCATACTCACCAGTCTGGTCGTTGTAGCAATATTTCACCGGCAACGGCCGACTCAGATTCTTCACGAGCTGCACTGGCACAAACTTGGTCGGCGCAAAGGCGATGGCCGCTGTGTGCTCTGTCCCATCCGCGGGCGCCAAGATGTTGTCGTAGAGACTCCCATCGGCGATCGATTCCAGATATACGGCTCGCACACGCGGGCCTTGACGCACACGCACGGTATTCGCCCAGACACGCAGTTGCCCCAAATGCAGTAGATCCAACCCCGTGGTCCAATTCGGCGCGGCCGAAGTATTGTCGACGAAAATCCCATTCGTCGCCACCATGCTCGCTGCCACGCCATCCAATTGGATACCGGTCGCCGTTTCGGCACCGCTGACACTGAGCCGATTCCGCTCCAACAACACTGCCGCACCGCCTTGCACCTCCACCGCCGTCGCCGATTTTTGTGCCGCCGTCAGCGTAATCACACTGTCGCGCCACGTCAGTTGCGATTGTTTCGTCGCGGCCTGTTCCAACAAATGTAGGCCGGTACTCGTCGAACTCCCTTGCACCAGGATCGTATTTCTCCGGCCGTTCAGGGTGTAATGATGTCCCTCGAAGTCAGACACCGACACCCCGGTGGCCCCACCATCGAGTTGCGTCGGCTCGCCGACGGTGATGGTACTATTCCGCAGCGTCACCGTCGTACCCGATTGCTTCGGCACGATCGTGATGCCGTTGACACTCGGTAAGATGTCTCCGGCCTCGGCCGTGGCCTGTATCGTCAATGCATCAAGATCGGCCGTATTCCAGACCGTCAACGCGCCCAGCGCTCCAGACTGCACGACTGTCGTGATCTGAACACCCCACAGATATGTCGTCCCTCCCGTATTCCCGACGATGACATTTCCATTGAGCACGGTAGGCGTCTTTGTCACATCGCGGGTCAGGATCTGCGTCGCCGGGTCATAACTGTACCCGCCGTAGAATGAGACGTTGTGGAACAACGCTTGACCCAACGCATTCTTCGCCTCGTAGGTTCCGGCCAGCAGAAACAGCTTCCGCTTCCCGTTCACCTGGATCGCCTGCATCGCCTGCTTCAGTGTCGGAAACGGTTTGGCCAGACTCCCGTCGGCGTCGGCACCGCCGTTCGCGCCCACCCACACCGCCCCGCTGTCGCAGATGTCGCCCATCTTCGTGCTGTCGTGATTCAACCGATCCACATCGAGTTGGTTCGTATTCGCCACCAGTGGACAGTTATCTTTCGGATCGAGGATCGTGTCGTTGTCGTCGTCGGTATCGCAAAGATCGCCTTGTGCGTCGTCATCGGCGTTCGCTTGATCGGCGTTTTGCAAACCGCCGCAGTTGTCGAGTGTATCGTTGAAGCCGTCGCCGTCTTGGTCTTGTTCACACGCATTCCCAACTTGATTGCCGTCGCTGTCGAGTTGATCGGCATTCACCAGGAGCGGACAGTTGTCAGCTGCATTCAACGCGCCGTCGCCATCGGTATCGTCGTCGCAGGCATTCCCAAGCGCGTCGCCGTCTTGATCGACCTGTTCCGCATTCGCGGACGCTGCACAGTTGTCCGCTGCGTTCACCAGTCCATCGCCGTCGGCATCGTCGTCGCACGCATCGCCGAACTTGTCGCCATCGGTATTGCCCTGATCCGCGTTCGCCACGTTTGGACAGTTATCTTCCGCGTCCATCTGTTTGTCGCCGTCCACGTCGTTTTCGCAGGCGTCGCCCTCGCCGTCTTGATCCAGATCCTGCTGCTCCACATTCACGACATAGGGACAATTGTCCGTCGCGTTCGGGAGTCCGTCCCAATCGATATCGGCATCGCACGCGTCGCCTTGATTGTCGTCGTCGAGATCGGCCTGTGCGGGATTCGGCCCTTGCGGACAATTATCTTTCGCATCGGCCACGCCGTCACCGTCGCGATCACCTTCGCAGGCGTCGCCGATCCCGTCTTTGTCCAGATCGGATTGCGACGGATCGGCAACGAGGAGACAGTGATCGCTCATGTTGACCACCCCGTCGCCGTCGAGGTCGTCGTCGCAGTCGTCACCTAATGCGTCTCCGTCGAGATCGATCTGATTCGGATTCGCAGTCGTCAGGCAGTTATCGTCCGGATCCGCCACGCCGTCGGCATCGGTATCTTGTGGCAGCACGGCCAACCCACCGCCGCCGCTACTGGACGGACTCGTCGTCACGTCGCCCGATGATCCGCTGGCACTGGAACTCGCCGTCGTCGCCCCACCGCTCGCGGAAGAGCCCGTCGGATCAGTGTTCGAGGGCTGCGGTTCTGGCGTCGAGCTTTGCGTCGGCGTCGCTGCCGGTGACGTGGAGCCCTGCTGATCGTTGCACGCCGCGGTCAGGCAACAGAGGCCAATACCCATCATGCAAACAAACTGCCGCATAGCAAACCTCCAATGTCGGGATCATGGAGGTTCACTATAGCGGACCACAGGGGGCCGACTCAAGGTGAATCCAGCGCGGAACACGATTTTGCGCCGGTTTATTGCGCGATCAGCAACGAGCAGCCGGCCTTCGCGCCACCACTCGCGGCCCCGGACTGCCCTGCGGCCGTCGTTCCCGCGCCGCTACTGGCTTCCTCCCCTTCGGCCGAATCGGGACCGGCTTCCCCAGCCACACTTCCACCCGAGCCATCATCGGCGACCGCGTCTGCATCGCCGGCATCCGACGCCGGCTGCTCGCTCCCGCCCGCCCCCGCCGCAGCCCGTTCACCGCTATCCCCACTGTCCGCCGCAGCCGCTGCGCCGCCTTTATCGGCTGGCGCATCGCCTCCATCCGCAGCGGCCGCAGCGTTATCACCGGCGCCGCCATCATTCGCGGCCGGTTGCTGCGCCGCAGGCGCCTGAGCCGGCTCATCGGCCGGGGCCTGCGCGGCAGGCGCCGCAGCGGCCGGCGCCTCGCCTTGAATTTCCAACGCCGCTGTCGCCGACCACGCGCTTGTGAGGCCCGTCGCGTCGGAGGCACGCACGCGCCAAAAGTAATTGCCTGGATCCAATACGCTCACTGCACGGAAACGCGAGGTTCCCTGATTCCCCGCTTGAATATTCCCTGCCGCATGCAGCAACTGCCCGCACGCGGCGTCGGCACAGAACGCCACGGAATACATCACCACATCGCCATCGAGTTCGACCACGTTCTGCCACACGACTTCACCATTATGGACCGTGAGCGTATGCGCCGTCGCGACTGGCGTCGGTGGCGGATCGTTCACTTGAATCACGAACGACCGCGCCCCGGCCCACGCACTGAGCCCGTCTTCGCTGTCGCGCGCCCGCACCCGCCAGTAATACAGCACGCCATCGGAGAGGTCTTGCGGCACCGACCACGCGGTGGCTAATCCCGCCGCTTCCGCAATACCGGCTTGGTTCACCACCACATTCGCGAACAACTGATCCGTGGCCACTTGGACGTCATACGTCCGCAGGTCGCCGTCCACATCGCCCGCATTACTCCACTGCAGTGCCGGCGTGCGATCGTCCAACGTCGCGCCTTGCGCCGGCCCGGCCAGCGCCGGTGTCGTGGGAGTGTGATTGTTGATGATCAGTTCGACCGAGGCCCCGACGCCGTAATACGTGGCGAAATCATCGTCCGAAATCCGCGCCTCGGCCCAATAATTTCCGCGCGGAATGGCCGCCGTGGAAACGACGACACTGTTCGCGCCATCCTCTTGGGCCGTTTCGCCGAACGCCAACGTCTGCCACTGTTGATCCCGATAATGGAAGCTGAGTCGCGCATTCGAATCGGGATCGAAGTCAAGCCATTGAAAGGTGAACGTGTCCGCTGCGGTCTGATCGCCGATCCGCGGCGTGGTCAATTTCATAGCCGGACGCCAATTGGTCAGCTGCTTCACCACCAATTGCGTCGAGCCATCCCAATTCGACGCCGTGTACGCCATCGCCATCCGCTGCGCGCCATCAACGGCCAGTGTCAGCCCGGAAAAATCGCGCGGCGGCGCCACGCTGAATGCGAGCGTTTCCTGCCAATGTGTCGCCGTCCCGTCGATCCCTTGCTCCGGGAAATAGATCGACTCCATTCGCAGATAATTGGCCGACCCAAAGAGCGCCGACCGGAAATAATAGCGATAGAAGAGATGAATGTTATCGGCCGGTCCCACTGCGATTTGCGTGTATCCGCCGGCATCTTGCGCCGACGTTTGGATGGCCTGCGACTGGCTCCACTGGCCGGCATCGCGGCGTCGATAATAGTACGTATAGTAGCCTTGGGCATCGCGCTGCTGATACGCCAGGTGGGCGACGTTGCGTGAATCGAAGCCGAGCGAGATCCACAATCCGGACTGCCCGTTGCCATCGAGTTGCACCGGCGCTTGCCAGGCATTGCCGTCATGTTCGACCCACATCAGCGCGGCTGACGTATCGTTATTGCGTTGCAAATACGCGATCGCCGGATTCCCATCGCGATCGAAGGCGAGACTCGGATACTGGCCGACATCGCCATTTGCGACCACGGTCTCCGTCGCCCACACCCCGTTCAAGCGCGTGGCATAGCGGAGATCCCGATTGCTGCTGTCGTAATAGGCTGCGGCCAAATTCCCGTCCGCGTCTTTGGCAAGACTGATGCGCCCATTCGGCAAAAAGCTGCCGATGATATTGGCATCGGCCGTCGCGATCGTCCATTGACCACCCTCGAACTTCGCATGCCGCAGATCGTTATCGGTAAAATTGTAATAGAGGATGTGTGCGACGTCGTTCGCGTCGTACGTCAAGGCGCAGTGCCACCCGACGTTGTCGCCGCTCCCGTTGTCGTCATCCACGACCTCGGTCGACCACGCCGCCCCATCATACGAGGCGAATCCGAGTCGATCATTGTCGGCATCCCGATAACAGACCCCGATTTGCCCCTGACTATCAAAGGCGATCGATGTGCTGTCAGTCCCCACATTGCCATTGGTATCGACCGTCGTGGTCGTGAAGGTATGTGCTTGGACTTGCGAGACAATACAGAGCACGGCGACCGCCACCCCAACCCCCAGGAGATTGCGCATAGCCACAGATTATACGACATCTGTTGTGGGCCGCAACGAGTGAGAGTGTACTCTGACCGGGCTCATGGGTAGGACACGACCCGCACCGCATCAGGCGGCCCATAGCGAGACAGCGGCCTGCCACAAGGTCATGCCGAGACCAACCAGTGCAACTTGGCGGTTGGTATCGGGGACACGGCGCTGCATCAGCCACTCCGCGCCCAACACGAGCGGCGTGCTGACCGCCCACACGGTCAGCCCGGCGAGCAGCATCCCCCCCAGCGGCCGACCGGTGACATGCACACCATTAGTGATCATGGTGTGCGCGACATCGAAGACAAACCCCTGCGGACCTTGCATCACCAGTGCGCGCAACAACGGCCGCCCCGGCCAGCGGCGCAGACACGCATCGCGGACCAGATGAGTTTCGAATCCCCACAGCGCACCGGCGATCGCCAACTGCCCGACCTGCTCCGGATGGGCCGCCAACGTCCCCTCCGCGGCATGGGCCACCGCTTCCCCACTGCCTAAGACCGCGGCCAATCCCGCCGACGCCAACAGACGATCGACTGGGAACAGGGCGCGCAGTACCGAGCCGAATCGTGTCAGTCCACGACGAACGGGATGGAACCACGAATTCAGACGAGCCCGCGCGGGAGACGCAGGCAACGCGGCAGCCACCGCCAGAGAAGCATCGCCGCGTGAAGCGCGGACCTGCGCGGCAGGCCGCGCCGGTCGGGCGGACATTGCGATAGCACTCCGAGGTTTTTCAATCCACCAACTGCTCATACCATTGCGCCTGTAAAAGATTTCCACACGTGTGCCAATGCGCGACGCGTCAGCCTGACGAATGTCATAGCAATTTTCTGTCATGGACAGTATGAGCGCGGCATTACTGACATCAGGAGGAACCTTATGAAGAGACGGTATCATTATATAGGCGTGGCGGCGGTCTGGGCAGCGTGTGGCGTAACCACTATCGCGCACGCTGCGGGCGATGTCGCACAGGGCAAAATCGTCTACGACCGACTCTGCGCTAGTTGCCACGGCGCCGGCGGTGCGGGCGACGGTCCGGCCGGCACGGCGCTCACACCCAAACCGCGCAACTTCAAAGACGCGGTCGCGATGAAGGCACTCACCGACGATCGGATCAAACAAGTCACCCTGAAAGGCGGCGCCTCGGTCGGACTCTCTCCGCTGATGCCCCCATGGGAAGCGGCGTTGAAGCCGGGGGAAATTGATCATCTCCTCGTCTTCATCCGCTCGCTCAGCGCCGGAAAATAGCGACATGGCGCCCTACCAATGGGGCTTTCCGCTCGGATTTCTCGCCGGCATCGGTGGGATTGGGGTCTGGGTGTTATTTTGGACCAATCTTTTCCCCCTCTACCCCGGAGTGCTGCACGCCGAAGGAATGATCGGCGGATTTCTCGTTATCGTCGCGACCGGCTTTCTGATGACCGCGCTGCCGCGCTTCAGCGGCACGCGGCCGGCGTCGCGGCGTGAGAGTGGGTTCTTGATCGCCACCAGTGTCGCGTTGCTCAGCAGTCTCCTCTTCGCATGGCGTCTCCCCTTTCACACGACGCTTTGGTTGCACATCACATGTTGGTTCAGTTTTG
Source organism: Deltaproteobacteria bacterium (assembly GCA_016210045.1). Taxonomy (NCBI): domain Bacteria; kingdom Pseudomonadati; phylum Myxococcota; class Myxococcia; species Deltaproteobacteria bacterium. The sequence continues at coordinate 62,160 of JACQUX010000024.1, forward strand.
CACTGTCACGACTGCGCACCGCCACCGTTGCGCCACCCCCGCCATTTTTTCTGGTCGGCGTCGGTTGGGCGATCGCGTGGTGCAGTACAACGGTGTGGTTGCTCGCGGATCTCCTGACGTGGCAGTGGCCCGCGTTGTCGCCACTCTCACCGCTGCTGTTGCGGGGCGCGCGCCAGGGACTCTTGTACGGTTTCCCGATCGCGCTGATGCTCGGGATCGGCGCACGGATTGTCCCAATGATCCAAGGCCGCGAAACGCCACCGCCCACCGCGCCATCGGGCGGGGAACGCCCAGTGATCCGTCCGCAACCCCGCTTCATCGGATACGCCGCCGTCTTGCTGTGTGGACTCATGGCCAAAACGTGGGGACAGGAGCAATTGGGACATTTACTCCTCGCGCTCCTCGTCACCACGCGCTTAGTGAGCGATTGGCGCGTCACGGAGACACCGCCGGTGCGCGGCACCTTAAGCCGCACGCTCTGGTGCGCGGCCTGGGGTTTCTTGATCGGGCTGTGGGGGCCGGTCATTGCGCCGCGCTATGCGATTCATACGACGCACATTTTTTTCATCGGCGGGGTGACACTGCTGATCTTCGGTGTCGCCACGCGCGTCATCCTGGCCCACGGCGATTACGGACTGCGCCTTGAACAACGTTCCTGGGCAATACGCCTGCTCCTCATCGCGTTCCTGCTCGCGCTCGGCACCCGCATCACGGCGCCATTCATCACCAATTACTTCTCGCATCTCGCGTATGCCGCCATCTTCTGGCTCCTCGGCGTCGCCGCGTGGAGCTGGACGTTCGCTCCCAAATTATTCCGCTGGAAAGCACGTCCGCCGCGGTGATAACAAACGTCTCCAGATGAACCCACTGACCATTTTATTTTTATGCACCGGGAACTCGTGCCGCAGTCAAATGGCCGAAGGTTGGGCACGGCACTTCCATCCGACCCGCATCGTCCCCTATTCCGCCGGCATCGCACCTGATCCGTTGAATCCGCGCGCCGTCACGGTGATGCGAGAAGCCGGCGTTGATATTGCCGACCAGTATTCGAAACCACCCACGGCGTTGGCACACGTGCGTTTCGACTACGTCATCACTTTATGCGGCCATGCCCACGAACACTGTCCCATTTTCCCAGGTACCGTGCCGATCCTGCACTACGGTGTCGAAGATCCGGTCGTCCTCGCTCGCACCGCACCGGATGAAGCCGCAGCGTTGAGCCACTATCGCCGGATTCGAGATGCACTGCGAGAATTCGTGGCCACACTGCCGGAGTGGTTGGCGGAGAAGTGAGGGATGGCAGCCGGTCTCCTCACCTTTCTATCCCAGTTGTCATCAAACGCCGCGAAGTTTATCGCTGAGTCGTTTCTGACAGCCGCCGCAATGCCGCCCATTCCTCCGGCGTATTGATATTCGCGAGGCTCCGGGCGAACGAGTCGTGGGTCATCCAGTCGGCGGGCGGCACGATGGCAACATGTGGGCGGCAACGGTCGATCAGTGCATGTAGGCTGTGGCGCTCCCCCTGCAACACGGTGGCAATTTCCGGCAACACCGCACGCGCATACACGCCGGGCAGTGGCGAATCGGCTAAGTGAGTGATCGTCGCTGTTGCGCTTGCAGCCCAGAGGTGTTCAGCCACCGCCGGAACTAGCCACGGCATATCGGCCGCCGTCAACAGGACGCGTTCGACGGGGAGTCGTTCCAAGGCGCCGCGCAACGCGTGCAGCGGGCCGGCCCCGGGCGTCACGTCCTCCAATAGCGGCAGGCCGGTGGCGACGAGATGCGGCCGCGGCGGCCCCAACAAGACGACGCGGCAACCGATCACCGTTAAGGTGTGTGCCAGCTGTTGCACGACCGATTGCGATCCGAGCGTCAACGCGGTCTTATCGGATCCGAAACGGAGACTGACGCCCCCGGTAAGGATGCAGGCGGTCCGTTCCATTCCACACTCCCGTTGGCAAAACATTCCTGCTTCCAAATCGGGACACGTGCTTTCAACGTGTCGATCAGCCAGCGCGCTGCGGGAAACGCAGTGTCGCGATGCGCGGCCGCCACACCGATCACAACACTCACGTCACCGACCGCGAGTCGCCCCACCCGATGCCACAGTACGCCGCGGCACAACGCCCACTGCGCTGCGGCCTCGGTCAACAAGCGTTCGCACTCGGCAACAGCCATCGGCAGATACGCTTCATAGTGAATCGCCGTCACGGCCCGCCCCTGGTGCGTGTCCCGCACGCGTCCCACGAATAACACGACCCCACCCGCCCGCTCGTCCGCCAACGCCGCATACGCCGAGTCGATCGAGAGCGACTCAGTGGTAACGAGAATCGGGCAGAGATCGATCGACATAAATTATCCGCCGGCCACGGGTGGAATTAACGCGACTTCGTCGCCGGGCTGAATAGCGTAGTCGGCCGCGACATACGCGTGATTCACCGCCACGCGCGTACACGAAGACCAGCGCGCGGCCTCGGTCGAATCGGGGAGGACATAACGGAGCAATTCACCGGCGTGGACCGGTTCCGGGACATCGATCGCGATCGACGCGGAGCCAACCCGATCACGCAAGCCCGCAAATAATAAGATTTGGAGTTTCATGCCACGTCTCCACCGCACACGATCGGTAACTGCTGAACACAGACGCGACTCCCCGCCACGGCATCAGTGCAATCCTCCGGCAGGACAATCAGCGCGTTCGCTTCCGCAAACGGACGCAACCGATGCGATTCTTGTACACCAAGCGGCGTTACGGTCCAACGATCGGCGACCCAATTCGTGCGCGCGCGGAGGAAATGCGTCATCCCGGCACGTTTCGTGATGGACTCGGTCAACTCCGCCACCCACTGCGGTAACTGCGGTTCGGCGATGCCCATCCAACGGCCGATCGCGAGCCGCACATATTCGTAATAACAAGTCAGACTCGAGACCGGATTGCCCGGCAAACCGAAGACGAGTTGCCGGCCGCGACGCCCGCAATAGATCGGCTTCCCCGGTTTCTGACGCACTTTCCAAAAGACCGCTTCGACACCGAGCTCCGCCAGCAGCCCTTTCACATAATCGGCCTGTCCGACCGAGACACCGCCGGTCACGAGCACGACGTCCGCGGTGTCGAGCGCTTGACTCAGAATCACGCGTTGGGCGGCGACATCATCGACTGTCGGTGCATGCACGATCGGCCGAATCCCAAATTCCGTCAGCGCCGCACGCAGCGCCACACTATTGCTCTCGTATAGTTGCCCCGGTTGCAGTGGCTGTCCCAACGGAACAAGTTCGCTCCCGGTCGGGACGATCGCCACACGCGGCCGCTCGTACACGTCGACTGCGGCAACGCCGATGCTCGCCAAATAGCCAACGGCCGCCGCCGTGAGCGGCACACCGACCGCGAACGCAACCTCACCAGCTCGCGTCTCCTCCGCACGTCGTCGCAGATGTGCGCCGTTGCGCATTGGGGCACGGAGCACGATCGTGCCATCCCGCTCCTCGACGTCTTCCAACGGCACCACGGCCGTGGCCCCAGCGGGCACCGGAGCGCCGGTCGTAATGCGCCACGCAGTTCGGGGATCGAAACGTGCCGTGACCACCGGCCCCGCCAATTGCTCGCCCGTCAGTGGCAGCAGCAACGGCTGTGCCGCACTCGCCGCCGCAGTCATTTCATGACAAACGGCAAAGCCATCCATCGCCGAATTATCGAACGCGGGGGAATCGACCACTGCGCGTGGCGCCACCGCCAACGTGCGGCCCAGCGCGTCCGCCAGACCACAGCGCCGCACCGGCCCAGGGGATACGAGCGCCAAGATCGCTTGTTGTGCCTCCGCCACAGAAATCATCGTTTCCTTTGTGCATCACAGCGGGGACAGGTACCGTCAAACCCGCTAGAAAGCTGCATCGCACGGTACCTGTCCCCGCTGCGATGACTTCGACTTCAGCCTGCTAATGTCCCCCACCGCGCATCATCGGATATAAATGAAACAGCGCGGGGAAAATGGCATCCATCGATTCGGCGACGCCGCGCGACGAGCCGGGCAAATTCGCAATCACGGTCTTGCCGCGCACGCCGATCAGGCCGCGCGACAACATCGCGTATGGCGTGCGGCGTTGACCGTGCGCGCGCATCGCCTCGGCGATGCCGGGGATCTCGCGCTCGATCACGCTGCGGGTCGCCTCGACCGTCACGTCGCGCGGGCCGAGGCCGGTGCCGCCGGTCGTTAGCACGAGATCGTAGGCCTCATCTGCCCACTGGCGCAGCGTCGCCGCAATCGCGGCTTGGTCATCGGGCAGCACCAGAAACGTCTGCGGCGTGAGGCTAAAAGCACGCAGCCGTTTCTGGATGTAGGCGCCCGATTTGTCCTCCCGCTTCCCGGCGTGAGTTGCGTCCGAGGTCACCAGAACCGCGACCCGCAAGGACTCCGGAATCCGTTCTTGATAATCGCTCTTCCCACCAGTTTTTTCCACCAACCGCACGCCGCTGATTTCCAGACTCGCGTCCATCGCCTTGCCAATGTCATAGAGCGTCAGCGCGGCGATCGTCGCCGCCGTCAGCGCTTCCATTTCCATCCCGGTGCGCCAAATGGCCGTCACACGCGCTTCGACTCGGAGTTTGCCCTCCACCGCCGCAATCTCCACCAGCACTTGGTCGAGTGGGATCGGATGACAATGCGGAATCAGTTCCCAGGTGCGCTTCGCCGCCAACATCCCGGCTATGCGCGCCACATCCACCGCGTTCCCCTTTGGCGTATCACCGCGCAGTAACGCCTCTAACACCGGCGCCGGCCCCAGCACCCACGCCTCGGCCGTCGCCGTGCGCAATGTCTCGATCTTGTGCGAAATGGATTTCATAGCACGGTCACCCCCCAATCACTTGGATCCGCGGCATCGTTTCTCCTTGCCACTCCGCGACGGTGTGGGCCGCGTGCCCCGCCGGTTTGTGGACAATGGCCTCTTGCAGCCGCGATTGCAACGCCGCATCGTCGTACAGATACGGGCGCAGGTCGTACTCCAATGGACTAAAGAGGCAGAGCCGCAACTTCCCGGTGGCGGTCAAGCGCACGCGCGCGCAATCGCCGCAAAACGGTTTACTGAGTGATTCGATGAATCCGACGCGCGCGCGCGTGCCTTCGATCGCATACGACTGCGCCGGTGCACTGCCGCGTTCCAGCGGGAGCAACCGCCACCGCGCCATGAGCCAATTTCGCACCGTGTCCATCGAAAACCACAGGTCCGGACTCCAGCCCGATCCGCAGAGCGGCATGAATTCAATGAAGCGGACTTCAATGCCGCGTTCCACGGCCAGATCGATCAGCTCGCAGACCTCCGCTTCCGTTACGCCGGCTAACACCACGGAGTTGAGCTTAATCCCGAAGCCAACTGCGCATGCGGCTTCGAATCCTGCCCAGACCTCGCGCAGCGCATCACGCAAGCACACCCACTGGAAGCGGAGCGGATTAAGCGTGTCGAGGCTGATATTGATGCGGCGCAATCCGGCGTCCCACAACGCGTGCGCCTTGCCCGCTAACAACGCCCCGTTAGTCGTGAGGCTCAGGTCTTCCAGTCCCGGCAACGCGGCCAATTGCCGCACGAGAATTTCGATCTCGCTGCGGAGCAGCGGCTCGCCGCCGGTCAGGCGGATTTTACGTCCGCCTAATGCGAGAAAGTTCCGTGCGACGGTTGTGATCTCTTCAAAGCGCAAGACCTCTTTGTGTGGAACCCAACGAATCCCTTCCGGCGGCATGCAATAGCGGCAGCGGAAATTGCAACGATCGGTCACCGAAATCCGCAGATTGTCGATCCGTCGCCCGAAGGTATCGGTCATCGTCATATGATTTGGACTCTACCCGGCCTTATCAACCACGATGAATGCGAACAATCAACAGAGGAAGTGACGCCGATCATGTCTGATATATCGGCTGACTCAGTATGGTGTGTGCACGTCACACGTGGCATTGGGGGAACATCATCATGCACTATGACCTATGTCGGCAACGCGTCCTCAAGTGGCTCGCCAACAGTAGCTTTGCCGTCGCACTTTTCGCGGCGGCTGGTCCGGCACACGCCGACGGCAAGACCCTCTTTCAACAGAAATGCGCGGCCTGTCACAGCATCGGCGGTGGAAAGTTGGTGGGTCCGGATCTGCAAGGCGTCGTCCAGAAACGGGATCGAGCTTGGCTGACACGCTGGATCCGCGAACCGGACGCCATGCTGGCCGAGAAGGATGCGACCGCTGTCGCGCTACTCCAGGAATACAATAATGTCCCGATGCCGAATCTAGGCGTCAGCGAGGCCGACGCGACGGCGATCGTCGCGTACTTGGAAACGACCGGTGGCTCGGCACCGGCACCCACGACGCCGGCACCGGCGCCCGCCACACTGCCGGCACCGACGCGCGACGAAATCACGCTCGGACAAAACCTGTTTCAAGGCACTGTGCGCTTCACCAACGGCGGCCCGTCCTGCATTTCATGCCACCATGTGAAGAATGACGCGGTGATCGGCGGTGGCATTCTGGCCAAGGAATTGACCACGGTCTTCTCGCGGATGGGCGGGCCCGGCGTGCGCGCGATCTTGGGTGGCCCGCCGTTCCCGGTGATGCAAGCCGCGTATCTGGATCGGGCATTCACCGATGAAGAAACCCAGGCACTGGTCGCGTTTCTCCAATACGCCGATCGGGAACACGCGTACCAGCAGCCGCGCGATTACGGTTGGGGGCTGTTCATCGCCGGGGTATGCGGGGTGCTCGTGCTGGCCGGGCTGATTGCGCTGCTCGGATGCCGTCGGAAGAAACAGTCGGTGAATCAGTCGATCTACGACCGCCAAATCAAGTCAGAGTAAGGGAGCGCGACATGGGGTGGATCAAAGACATCATCTCGCCGGAAACGCGGCAATGGGAAGAGTTTTATCGCAATCGGTTCCAACATGACCGAATCGTCCGCAGCACGCACGGCGTGAATTGCACCGGAGGCTGCTCCTGGCAGATCCACGTCAAGGACGGGATCGTGGTCTGGGAGACGCAACAGTTGGACTATCCGCTGCTGGAAGATTCGCTGCCGCCCTATGAACCGCGCGGCTGTCAACGTGGGATCTCTTTCTCGTGGTATCTCTACAGTCCGCTCCGGATCAAATATCCGCTGATTCGCGGCGCGTTGATCGACACCTATCGCGCAGCGAAAGAGCGAACCGGCGATCCGCTGAAGGCGTGGGAGTCGCTGCAACAAGATGCTGAACAACGCGCCCGTTATCAGAACGCGCGCGGTAAAGGCGGATTTCGTCGCACCAGTTGGGCCGAAGTGCTCGAACTGATGGCCGTCGCGAATATCTACACCGCGAAAAAATACGGTCCCGATCGCGTGATCGGATTTTCGCCGATCCCGGCGATGTCGATGTTGAGCTACGCGGCGGGCGGCCGCTTCCTGCAATTGTTCGGCGGCGTGAACTTGAGTTTCTACGATTGGTATTGCGATCTTCCTACCGCATTTCCGGAGATCTGGGGCGAACAAACCGACGTCTGCGAGAGTGCGGATTGGTACAACGCGAAAATGATCGCCGATATGGGTGCGTGTCTGAATATGACCCGCACGCCCGATTGCCATTTTTTCGCGGAATCGCGCCATAACGGCACCAAGGCCGTCGTGTTCTCGCCCGACTTCAGCCAAGTCTGCAAATACGCCGACCAATGGGTCCCGCTCCATGCCGGCAGCGACGGCGCGTTCTGGATGGCCGTCTCGCATGTGATCTTGAAAGAGTTTCATCACGAACAGCAAAACCCGTATTTCCTGCAATACGTCAAACAATACACCGACAGCCCATACCTGGTGGTGTTGAATCAAGACGGCGACCACTACACGCCGGGTCGGCTGCTGCGCGCCAACGAACTCGCGCCCTTCAAAGACCTCGAGAACGGGGAATGGAAGTTTCTCAATATCGACGCGGCCTCGGGCGAACTCGTGGTGCCGAAGGGCGCCATGGGCCATCGCTGGGAAAAGGCCGGCGGCAAGTGGAATTTGAAATTGGAAAATACGACCAATGACCAGAGTTACGATCCGGTCCTGACACTCCTCACGCAACACGACGCCGTGCTGAACACCGCGTTCACCGAGTTTGCGCAAGACAAACAGGCACTGCGCGGCGTGCCGGTCAAATATATCGAGACGCTGCACGGCAAGGTCGCGGTGGCGACGGTGTACGACTTGATCATGGCGCAATACGGCGTCGGACGTGGTCTCGCGGGCGAGTATCCGAAGGATTACACCGATCCGGACGCCGCGTACACGCCGGCGTGGCAGGAACTGTTCACCGGCGTCGATGCAAAGACCGTACTGCAGTTCGCACGCGAGTGGGCCAATACGGCCGCGGTCACCGAAGGGAAGTGCATGATCATCATCGGGGCCGGAATCAATCACTGGTACCACGCCAACCTGATGTATCGCGCCGGCGCGATGGCGCTGATGCTCTCCGGCTGTGTCGGGAAAAACGGCGGCGGCTTGAACCATTACGTCGGCCAGGAAAAACTCGCGCCGGTCGATTCGTGGGGCTCGATCGCATTCGCGCGCGACTGGGTCGGCGCGGCACGGCTACAACAGGCCCCGCTGTGGCATTACATCAATACCTGCCAATATCGCTACGACGGGCAGTATTCGCGCTACAACACGGTACCGAAGAATGCGCTCACCGATCGCCACACCGCGGACACAATCGCGATGTCGGTGCGCAATGGTTGGATGCCGTTCTACCCGCAGTTCAAACAGAATCCGTTGTCACTCGGCCGCGAGGCCGTCGCCAAAGGCGCGAAGGACGACGCCGGGATCACGCAATATGTATTGGAACAATTGAAGTCGAAGCGCTTGGAATATTCCGTCAGCGATCCGGAGGCGCCGGAAAATCATCCGCGCGTTTGGTACATTTGGCGCGGCAACGCGATCATGGGGAGCATGAAGGGTCATGAATACGCGCTGAAGCATTACCTCGGCACGCATTCGAATGCGATCGGACAAGATTCTGCGGTCCATCCGCAGGAGGTGAAGTGGCACGAGATCGCGCCGCGCGGAAAAATGGATCTGATCGTCGACTTGAATTTCCGGATGGATTCGTCGGCGCTCTACTCCGATATCGTGTTGCCGGCGGCCTCCTGGTACGAAAAAGCCGATCTCAACAGTACCGATCTGCATTCGTTCATCCATCCGCTCTCGGCCGCGATTGCGCCGGTCTGGGAATCGAAGACCGACTGGAACATCTTCAAGGAACTGGCGCAGGCCACCAGTGCGGCGGCGAAGCAGTATTGGCCGGAGCCGCAGATCGACGTCGTCACTGCACCGCTGGCGCATGATGCGGCGGATGAAATCACGCAACCAACCGTGAAGGACTGGTATCGCGGCGAATGCGAGCCGATCCCCGGCAAGACGATGCACAAACTCGCGGTGGTGCGGCGCGACTACACGAAGCTATACGAACACTTCATCACGTTGGGCGAAAACGTGAAGACCAAAGGCCTCGGCGCGCACGGAAATCATTATATGTGCGCGGCCGAGTACGACGAGATGATCACGTCCAACCACTTCCCGGTCGAGACGCTCGACGGCAAGGTTTATCCATCGCTGAAAGAAGACGAATGGGCCGCGAACGCAGTCCTCCACCTCTCCACGCTGACTAACGGCGCGCTGACAGTGCGGGCCTACGAAAACATGGAAAAGAAAACCGGTCTGAAGCTCGCCGATTTGGGCGAAGGCAACAAAGAAGTCCGCATTCGGTACGCGGATCTTCAAGCCCAGCCGCGCCGCTACAACACCTCGCCGCTCTGGTCGGGGCTGATGAACAACGGCCGCGCATATTGCGCGTATACGTACAACGTCGACCGCTTAGTGCCGTGGCGCACGCTGACCGGCCGGCAACATTTCTATCTCGATCACGAGATGTATCTCGCATACGGCGAACATCTCCCGACGTACAAACCGTCACCGCGGCCAGAACTGTACGGCGATTTGAAAGAGACGCTGAAAAACGGCCAGGCGAAAGTGCTCAATTGCCTGACGCCGCACGGCAAGTGGCATATCCACTCGACCTACGGCGACACGTTGCGGATGCAGACGCTCTCGCGCGGCTGCGAGCCGTGTTGGTTGAGCGAAACGGATGCGCGCGAGCTCGGCATCCAGGACAACGATTGGGTCGAAGTCTATAACGACCACGGCGTCTACTGCACGCGCGCATGCGTCAGCGCGCGAATCCCGAAAGGCGTCTGCATCGTCTATCACGTGCCGGAACGGACGATCGGCATTCCGAAATCGCAAGTCCGCGGCAACAGGCGGGCCGGCGGCCACAACAGCTTCACGCGCATCCACTTGAAGCCGAACTTCCTGTGCGGCGGCTATGGCCAGTTTTCGTATCACTTCAATTATTGGGGGCCGATCGCCCCGCAACGGGACACGCACGTGACGGTCAAGAAAATGACCAAGGTCGTATTCTGACCGAACGACGAGGGGCGACATGGACATCCGTTCACAAGTTTCAATGGTCTTTCACCTCGACAAATGCATCGGCTGCCACACCTGTTCGGTCGCGTGTAAGAATATTTGGACCGACCGCAAAGGCGCGGAATACATGTGGTGGAACAACGTCGAGACGAAACCGGGCACCGGCTATCCGACGAAGTGGGAAGACCAAACGATCTACAAAGGCGGTTGGGAAAAACACGGTGACGGGATTGCGTTGCGCGGGGCCGGCAAACGCAAGGGGTTGTTGAACATCTTTCACAATCCCAACTTGCCGGTGATCGACGATTATTACGAACCGTTTACTTACAAATATCTCGACTTGATCGAATCGCCGGCCGGCGACGACCAACCGACGGCGCGTCCCGTTTCGTTGATTACCGGAAAGCCGATCGACATCAAGATGGGCCCGAACTGGGACGATGACCTCTCCGGCAGCCCCGACTATGCGCGCAACGATCCGAATTTAAAAGACCTGTCGCCCGGCGAACGCGAGGCGATGTTCCAGTTGGAACGGATGGCCTTCTTCTATCTGCCGCGCATTTGCAATCACTGTCTGAATCCCGCGTGTGTCGCGGCGTGCCCGTCGGGCGCGATTTACAAGCGCGGCGAAGACGGCGTAGTGCTGATCAACCAAAATGTCTGTCGCGCGTGGCGGATGTGCGTCACCGCGTGTCCGTATAAGAAGACCTATTACAACTGGCACACCGGCAAGGCCGAGAAATGCATCCTCTGTTATCCGCGGATCGAGGCCGGGCTGGCGCCGGCGTGCATGCACTCCTGCGTCGGTCGCATCCGCTATCTCGGCGTGATCCTCTACGACGCGGATCGGATCCAACAAGCGGCATCGGCGGAGGCGCAGCACGTCATCCAGAGTCAAATGGACATCCTGATGGATCCGTTCGATCCGGCAGTCATCGCCTCCGCGAAAGCGAACGGGATCGCGGACTCCACAATCCATGCGGCGCAGCAGTCGCCCACGTACAAATTCGTGAAGCAGTGGGGATTGGCACTGCCGCTCCACGCCGAATTCCGCACCCTCCCGATGTTGTTCTATGTCCCGCCGCTGCTCCCGGTGATGGCCTCGGTGAAAGCGGTCCAACAAGGCGAGCAAGCCGCGAAGCTCGGACCCGTGGCCAAGGTGTGGGACGATAACTGGCTGTACGACACGAGCACGGCGGAGTTGTGGGGCACCATCGAACAGGCTCGCTTCCCGCTGAAGTACCTCGCGAACTTGCTCGGCGCTGGCGATGAGCATGCCGTGAAGGATCGGTTGAAGAAATTGATGGCGGTCCGGATCTACCGACGGTGGAAGACGGTCGGCGATGTCACGGAACAAAAGGCGCAAGAAGTGCTGCGCGACGTGGGCTACACGCCGGCCATTGCCGACGCAGTGTATTACCTCACGTCGCTGGCGAAGTTCGACGATCGATTTGTGATTCCCGCAGCGCATCGCGAACAAGCGATCGAGATGTTGGAATTCACCGGCGACAAGAAAGGCAGCACCGGCTTCGGCTTCAAAGAAGGCACGATGGCGAGAGGATTGTGACCCCTATGCAACCTACCCTGTATGAGCAACTAGCCGCGCTCTTCGACTTCCCCGGCCCGGAATTCGCGGCGCACGGAGCCGTCGCCGTCGAGGCCGTGCAAGCTGCGTATCCGGAGGCCGCGTCCGTGCTGCAACGCTTTCTCGCCGGCATCCCGTCCCGCATGGTCGACCAACAAGAACTTTACACGCGGACTTTCGACGTCCAAGCGACCACAACGCTGGACATCGGCTACATCCTGTTCGGCGACGACTACAAACGCGCCAAGCTGTTGGCGCACTTGACGCGCGAACATCGCCAACAGGCCAACGATTGTCGCGGCGAATTGGCCGATCATCTTCCCAACCTCTTGCGCTTGCTGCCGAAAATGCCGGACGCGGAATTGCGCGCCGAACTGGTCAGCGAAATTCTCGTACCGGCATTGCTGCTGATGCGGCGCGAGTTCGACACGGAGCGGATCGAAAAGAAAAATGCGCATTATCAAAAACATTACCGCACGCTGCTCGACACCGCGCCCGGCGAGGCGCGCACCATCTACGCGCAAGCGCTCGATGCGCTGCTGCTCGTGTTGCAACACGACTTCCAGGTCGCGGCGCAGATCGAGCGACTGACCGCGTGGTCCAGCCGTCCGCAATCGACCGACTTTCTCGGACTGGTCGGCAAGGAAATGGAGATTGAAACCGAGGTCAATCCGCACAATAGCGGCTGCGACTCGTAACCAAGGGACATTGCTTATGAACGCGATCCATTCCGTCCTCTTCATCGCCATCCCCTACGCCGCCGCAGCGACGTTTTTGATCGGCGCGATCCATCGCTATCGCGCCACCGGATTCAAATATTCGTCGCTCTCTTCTCAATTCCTGGAAGGCAAACGGCTCTTCTTCGGCAGCATGTTGTTCCACTGGGGAATCCTGGCCGTGTTCGCCGGCCACTTGGTCACATGGCTCTTTCCGACAGCGACCTTGGCCTGGAACAGCAGTCCGGTCCGCTTGATCGCCCTCGAAGTGCTGGCGTTCACGTTCGGTCTGAGCGTGCTGGCCGGACTGGTCACGTTGTTGCTGCGGCGGCTTGGGCATTCGCGCGTCCAAGTCGTCACGACGCGAATGGATCTGGCCATCGAACTGTTGATCCTGCTGCAAATCGTGCTCGGCTGCTGGATTGCGCTCGGCTATCGGTGGGGATCTTCGTGGTTCGCCGCCGATCTATCGCCGTATCTCTGGTCGCTGCTGACGTTCAGCCCGCGGATCGACGCCGTCAGCGCGATGCCACACGTCATCCAGGCCCATATTGTCGGCGCATTCCTGATCTTGGGTCTGATTCCCTTTACTCGACTGGTCCACTTCCTCGTCGCGCCATTCCATTACATTTGGCGGCCGTACCAAAAAGTCATTTGGTACTGGGATCGCAAACAAGTCCGCGACCCTCGCACCGTCTGGACCCAGCATCGCCCGCAAAACACGTGAGGATCACGATGGATACGCTCATGCTACACCATTTGGACCGCTTACAAAAGCAACCGGAACGCGGGATCGAAGGCAACGCGCTCTCGCCGATGGATCCGCCGTCCGCGTACGCGCCCCCAGCCGCCGACCATGTCCCGACGGAGGCACTGCATCCGTTTCTGCAGCAACTCTGCCGCGAGCACGCGGCCTGTCTGGACGAGCTGCAACGGTTTGAAACGGCGATTGCGACCATTCAACAAACCGGTTTTACCAAAACGGAAGATCTCGCCATCCGCCATTTCTTTCACTACTTCGAGCACGACTTGGTTCCGCATACGCGGCGGGAAGAGCGACAGTTCTTTCCAATGCTCCACCAACGCTTGCAGGCCAACGGCGAACGCGCCCCAGGCACCGACCCAACGACGGCAGTCGATCTGATGGAAGACGACCATATCAAGAGCATTCAACTCGCGGCCGTGGTGTTGAATTTTTTGGGCCTCGCGTTCCGGCTCCCGGACGAACGCTCGCGATTACTCGTGCTGGACGCCGCGTTGGAACAGGCGAAGCATTTGGTCGAGCTGTTGCGGCTGCATATCTTCCGCGAGGAACAGATCCTGTTTCCGACCGCGCATCGCTTGATCACGACGACTGAATTCAACCAATGGCACTCAGAGGACGACAATGCCGTCCGCTCATAAAGTCCTGGCGCTCAACGTCTGTGCGTTCACCGTCTGTTTTGCCGCATGGACGCTGAACGGCGTGCTGGTCACGTTTCTGACCGACAACGGACTCTTTCCGTGGGGCTCCGTCGAAATCGGTTGGCTGCTTGGCATTCCGGTCTTGACCGGATCGATCTTCCGCCTCCCCGCCGGGATGCTGACCGACAAATATGGCGGCAAGTGGATCTTCGGCACGTTGCTGCTGCTGTGTGCCATTCCGATGTATTTCCTTTCCACTGCAACGGACTTTTTTTCATTCGCGCTGCTCAGCTTCGGCTTCGGACTCGCAGGCACCGGCTTCTCGATCGGCATCGCGTATACGTCCGTTTGGTATCCGCGCCAGTGGCAAGGCACCGCACTCGGGATCTTCGGGATGGGAAACGCCGGCGCAGCCGTCACCACACTATGCGCGCCCGCATTACTCGGCCGGCTCACTGCACACGGCGCCAACTTGGAAGGCTGGCGCACGCTGCCCAAACTGTACGCCGCCGTCTTGCTGGCGATGGGCTGCCTGTTCCTGCTGTTGGCCGAGAACAAGAAACCCGAACATAGCGGCGAACCGTTATTGCAAATGTTGAAACCGCTGAAAGAGATCCGCGTCTGGCGCTTCGGTCTCTACTACTTCTTAGTCTTCGGCTGCTTCGTCGGCCTCGCGCAATGGTTGGTCCCGTATTACGTCAATGTCTACTCCGTCTCGCTCGTGACCGCGGGCCTCTTCGCCTCGATCTTCAGCCTCCCGTCCGGCGTGATCCGCGCCCTCGGCGGCTGGATGTCCGATCACTGGGGCGCGCGCCGCGTGATGTATTGGATCCTCGGCCTCTCCACCGCATGCTGTCTGCTGTTAATTTTTCCGCGGATGGATTTGTTCACGCCCGGCAAAGGCGTGATGGCGCAGCGCGCCGGCATGGTCGCGGAAGTTTCCGAGCGTCGGATCGTCGTGGAACAGCGCGAATATATCGTGACGCCGAAAACGGCAACGGACGAGCCCAATAATGACCAAACGCTGGTCTGGCCGACGACGCGCAGCTGGCAAGAGCCAGTAGTGCACGTCGGGGATTCGGTAAAAAAGAAACAGCTGCTGGCGCGCGGCGTCACGCACATTTTCTTTCAGGCCAACATCTGGATCGCGACATTTTTGATCTTCATCGTCGGGATCGTCTGGGGCATCGGCAAGGCGGCGGTCTACAAACATATCCCCGAGTATTTCCCTCGCCAAGTTGGCGTCGTCGGCGGCATGGTCGGCGTGCTTGGGGGCTTAGGCGGATTTGTTGGCCCTGTCATCTTCGGCTATTTACTCCAGCTCACCGGACTCTGGACCAGCATGTGGATGTTCCTCGCCGGCCTCTCCGTAGTGTGTCTCTATTGGATGCACCGAGTTGTTAAGAAGATGACGACGCTGCCGGAGGCTTTCGAACGGATGCCGCACGTCGTGTCCACGCAGCGCTGACGAGTCCCCGCAAAGGAGAGTTCTCCATGGCAACTTGGCTGAACGTCTGGGAACCGGAGCGCGCCGATTTCTGGCAATCTGCGGGATCGAAAATCGCGTGGCGCACGTTGACGATCACCACCGCGACGCTCGTCCTTTCATTTGCTACCTGGTTCATGATGAGTGCAATCGTCGTGCGACTCCCGAACATCGGTTTTCAGTTCGACACCATGCAACTCTTCTGGCTCGCGGCCATGCCGGGCCTGGCAGGCGGCACGTTGCGGATCATCCATACCTTTCTGATCCCGATCTTCGGCACGCGCACCGTGATCACGATCGCCACCTTTTTAAAGCTGCTCCCCTGCCTCGGCATCGGTTTCGCCGTGATGAATCCGGAGACGCCGTTCTGGATCTTCATGGTCTTGGCCCTGTCGGCGGGTTTCGGCGGCGGGGATTTTTCGTCATATATGCCGAGCACGAGTCTCTTCTTTCCGAAGCGGCTGCAAGGCACTGCGCTCGGCATTCAAGCCGGTGTCGGCAACTTCGGCGTCAGCTTGGCCCAATTCGTCACGCCGTGGATCATCGGCTTCGCGGTGTTCGGTACGTTGGCCGGCGCGCCGCAGACCTTTACGAAAGGTGAGGTCACGAAACCGCTGTGGTTGCAAAATGCCGCGTTCTGGTACGTGCCGCTGCTGGTACTGCTCGGACTGCTCGCGTGGCGACAGCTCCGCAGCGTCCCGATCAAGGCCTCATTCCGTCAACAGCTCGACATCTTCAGCAACAAACACACCTGGCTGATGACACTCCTCTACATAATGACGTTCGGCTCCTTTTCCGGATTCTCGGCCGCGTTCCCGCTGTTGATCAAATCGCTCTACGGCCAGTTCCCGGACGCGCCCGATCCGTTGCGCTACGCCTTTTTAGGACCGCTCGTCGGCTCGACGATCCGTGTCGTGATGGGCCCACCCAGCGACAAATGGGGCGGCGCGATTTTCACTCACATCAGCGGGATCGGACTGCTCGGCTGCGCCATTGCCGTGACATTTTTCACCACGCCGTCGTCAATGGCATCGTTCCCAGCATTCGTCTGGTGCATGTTAGGCCTCTTCCTCTTTTCCGGGATCGGCAATGCCTCGACGTTTCGCCAAATTCCCGTGATCTTCGAACCGCGCCAAGCCGGCGGCGTGCTGGGCTGGACCGGCGCGATCGCGGCATACGGACCGTTCATCTTTTCGACATTGATCGGCGTGGTGCTGACAAAGACCGGCAACCCGAATCTCTTCTTTTACGGTGCCGCGCTGTTTTATCTACTCAACATCGGCATCAATTGGTGGTTTTATCAGCGGCGCGGCGCCGAAAAACCGTGCTAACGTTCGAAAGGATCCGGTTATGATCAACCCATTGGCTTGTCTCATTCGTATCGCGTGCGTCGCCTGCTGTGTCGCCACCTCAACCGCAGCATTCGCCGAAGATGTTCCGACAAAAAAAATTGAGCTGGGCGGAGAGTTGCGCTTGCGCGGCGAGACACTCGTTAATTTGAACAGCTTCATGCCGGGCCGCACCGCAGTGGAAGACGACGCGTTCGTGCTGTTGCGCGCGCGCATCCACCTCGATGCCAAGCCGATTGCTGGACTGCGCGTCTTCATCCAGCCGCAGTTTTCCCGCACCTTTGCACAGGAGGAATCCACGATCGCCAATGGCACGGCGCTCGACGATCTCGATCTCCACCAAGCCTTTCTCGATCTGCCCGCGATCGGCGGCAGTCCGCTCTCGCTGCGGCTCGGCCGTCAAGAGTTCGCGTACGGCGACGGGCGTTTGGTCGGTGACTTCGGCTGGTCGAATATCGGCCGCTCGTTCGACGCCGTCAAAGCCACGCTGAAATTTGACCATGCGTGGGTCGACGGCTTCGCCAGTTGGATTCAACGTGTCGGCGGCAATCAATACTTCGGCGGCCTCTACGGCCACGTCGACCTCACCGACACGCTCGCTGAAGAACCCTATGCGCTGGTCCTGGTCGACAACGACGGCGGCGCAGGCGGCGGCCGACTGGCCGTCTATACGCTCGGCAATCGCTTCGTCGGCACGCTCGGTCCCTGGGACTTCGGCATCGAAGCGGCACTCCAATCCGGTAAATCGGGCGGCAACACGATCTTCGCGTACGCAGGCCACGGCCGCGGCGGGTACACGTTCGACACCGGCTGGAAGCCACGGCTGGGCGTCGAATATAGCCTCGCGTCCGGCGATTCCTCTCCGGGCGTCGGCCGCGTCACCACGTTCAACAACCTCTTTCCCACCAATCACGACAAATACGGCTACATGGACGTCGTCGGCTGGAGGAACATCCACGACGCATCGGCGAGCTTTCAATGCGTGCCGTTCAAAAACTTCACGACCAGCCTGCAATATCACGCCTTCTTGCTCGCGCAACCCGCCGACGGCCTCTACCAAGCCAGTGGCGCCCAAGTCCGCGCCGGCGCCGCCGGGGCCTCCCGCTTCGTCGGCCACGAAGTCGATCTGCTCGCGAAGTACAAGCTGAACCAGTACGCGAACTTCCTCGTCGGCTACTCCTACTTCCGCGCCGGCAAATTCCTCGCCGACACCGGCACCAAACGCGACGCCCACTTCGCCTACGCCCAGACGCAAGTGAGTTTTTAGCGGAGCGGTGGCTGAGCGCTCATCGCTTGCGACGAAGTCTGACCCTGCGCTATGGTCCGCGACATGGAAACCAAATACACCGAGTCACGTCTCGTGCGCCTCATAGGGGTTATTGGTCTGGCGATATCCCTCGGCATCGAATGTTTACGTGAAGCCCACGCGGCCGACGTCTACGTGGATAAAGGCGCATGCCCGTTCGAATGCTGTACATATCGAGCGTGGAGAGTTGTGAAACCGTTTCGTTTGTACGACGCGATCGGGAGTGGAACCGCAATCGAAAAAGTCGCTGCCGGGGGCAAGATACAGGCCTTGACCGGGGAAGTGCATAGCGTCCCCTATCGAACCCAGGCGATTAGCGACGTGCCCGTACAAAAGATCCGCAAAGGAGATGAGGTCTTTTTTCTCGTTTCGTTAGGTGAGGGATTTTGGAAAGTGCGGCATCAAGGCCGCATCATCGAACTAGATGACGCAGAGAGCGTGACGGACTTCGCTGAGCGGACCAAGAAAGTTCCCATACAGAGTCAGTGGTGGATTCGACTCCGCTCCCCCAGCGGCAAGACCGGCTGGACCAAAGAAGACGACCAATTCTTCGGCCCGGACATGGACAGCTGTTCGTAGCTCGTGCCGCACCGGACTGCATCAGCCAGTCCGTAGTGATAGCGACCCATTGATTTCCTTCACATTATCTACGTCGCGTCCAGACGGAGCCAATGGTGTGTTGATTGTATTGAGGTTTTTTTGCGCGGTGGTGGGATGCTGGAGGCCGACTCACCACGCCGGCGCAATCCTGGGGCATCCTGGGCCCTCGAAAATGGGCGCTTTACGCGTTATGCGGCATACTTTGAGTGCTCATCACCCCTGTTGACAGTCGAAGACACAAGTGTATACTCAAAAGTGTCTCTTTATGGATATCTCCGTTAAAGATTTGCGCTACCGGACGAAACACGTGCTCCACAGCCTGCGGCGCGGCACGCGCACCACCATTACGTATCGGGGGCGTCCGGTCGCCAAGCTCGTTCCCCTGACGGCTGAGGACACCAACGTTTTTCACCCGATCGGGTTCGGCATGTGGAAGGACCATACCGCACTCAAGGACGTACACGCATGGCTCGACGACCAGCGCGGCCCACGCTACGGCCGATAATCATCGATACAGATATCCTCATTTGGTACTTCCGCGGGAATCGCCGGGCCGCAGCTGCATTGCAGGACATCGAACATCGTCGGCGTTGGATCAGCTCAATCACACTGATGGAATTGCTCCAAGGCTGCCGTTCCCACGAAGAGCTGCGGGAGGTTCAGGCCTTTGTGGCGGAAAATGTCGCGCGGTTTCTGCACCCCGGCACGGCCGCCTCTGAGAAAGCCATCCACCTCATCGAACACTATGCACTCCCCCACGGACTGCGCGTCGCCGATGCCCTGATTGCCGCTTCCACGCTGCTCCATCGTGCCACGCTCTTGACAGGCAATGTGAAGCACTTCCGTTGCATCGACGGACTCGACCTGCTCGAGTTTGCAGCGTAGCCAAGCACGCAAAGAATAACGCGCCTGCGCTCACTCCGCATGGCACCCCGCACAGAGCGTCGTCTTGATGTCGGCGTGGAGCGGCACGTCTTTGTGACCACCGAGTTCGTGGCAGCTGGCACAACCCATCATTTCGGTGTGGGCCTTATGTGGCATGGTTTTACCGTCGACCTGCACGGTGGCGGGAGGAACCAGCACGCCGAGTTTAGTGT
This sequence comes from Deltaproteobacteria bacterium, assembly GCA_016210045.1. Taxonomy (NCBI): domain Bacteria; kingdom Pseudomonadati; phylum Myxococcota; class Myxococcia; species Deltaproteobacteria bacterium. Next base: position 82,163 of record JACQUX010000024.1, read on the forward strand.
GACACATCGTCGCGCAATACGACCCATTCAGCAGTGGCAGATTCGTCGTATCCGGCAGCGGCACTTTGAGCGCACTTCCGAGTTCCCCCAGCGCCGCGTCTTCCTTGCGCAACGCCGCGGATGCCAAGTACACGTTGTGCTCGCCGCGCGCGAAGCGGACAAAGTCGTGCCATCGCGTGACTTGCGCGAATTGCGTGTGCAGTGGGGCTAACGCATCGGCCGCTAACGTCGCTTTCGCCAGCGCCTCTTTCACTAACTCAATCTTCTTATCTAATGCCGCCAACGTCGCCTTGAGCGCCGACTGCGCCTCCTCCCACATCCCGGTAAAGGCCTCACCGTGACATTTAATACAGGCCTGCGGCGCGGCCGCGACTGTCACGCCGCCGAACTCCGGACTCGGTTTATCTTTTTGCTCGCGGTAGTGACAGCCGACACAATCGACTTGGGCCGTGTACATGGGACTCGGGATATTCGGGAGCCCCAGCGAATCGACACGGCCGCTGTACATCTCTAATTGTCCGACGTGCTTCTGTTCGTGACAGAAGTTACAATCGAACGCGAGCGCCGGCGTCCGGTGCCGCGTCAGGAAACTCTCCGGCACCGCGGGCCGATTGAGCGGCGCAATGGCCGCTTTCCCCGCCTCTTGGAAGCCGTGCTTCAACTCTTTATGACAGTGGAGACACGCCACGTTGTGTTTCGTGACGTGATTTTCGTGCAGGAACGGGATGTCGTCATATTTCTCCAACTTCTCCGGCTGATTGTGACAGGTAAAACACCGATCTTTTTCCGCCTTCCCCTCGCCTTCGGTCACATCAAGATGACAGTTCTTGCACGCCAAGCCGCGTTTCACCACGAAGTCTTGGTGATTGAAACTCATGTTGCCGACTTGGAACGACTGTTCCGGCAAGTTGTGACACCCCTGACACCCCACGCCCGGTTCACCGACGTCGCCCGTCTTCCCGTCCCGGAAATGACAGAGGAAGCACGAACTGTACGTCACTTCGACGTGTGTGCCGACGACGATTTGGGAGTGACACGAGACACAGCGCAGCTGTCGACCTCGCCGCGGCTCCGACAAGTGAGGGCGATGATCAAACCGAATGCCGTGCTTCGTCAACACTTGCCCTTCAAGCAGCCGCGTCGAATGGCATCCGGAACGGAGACACGACGCGTCTTCAATCTCTGCGAACGGCTTGGAAGAATAGGTGCGCGTAATATATTTCACCACTTGCGAGGAGGCCTGAAACTTGTGCCACAAGAGTTCGCCTAACCCATCCGACGGCGGATAGTGACAATCCACACATTTCGCCTTGCCGTAGTGCTGCGAGGTCCGCCACGCCTCGTAATACGGCGTCATGATATGACACGAATTACAGAACGCCGGGCTGGTCGAATACGTGGCCATTCCGAGCAGCCCGACCAGGAACAGGCAAAACCCGATGCCGAGTGTAACGAAAAACCGCGGCAGCAAGTGAACCCGCCAGCGATGCGTGAGCGGAACATCGATCCCGATTTTCAACAACCAACGACGCCAGCCAATTGCGGGGGGATGCGAATGCGGCGATGTCTCCACACGATACTCCTTCAGTTCACACGGCCATGTGCATAATCCGCCAGAGATACGCCACAAAAATCAGCAGCACCAACCCAATGCCGATTCCCAATGCCGAATAGCCAAACACGTATGCAAATCGTTGGGTACGCGGAGCCGGCGGTCCGACGACGACATCGGCGAGTCGGCCGGAACGAACCAAGTCGGCATATTCTTCCGGACGCTCGTGCTGAAAGCGTTCTAACGGAATGCGTCCGGTAAAAATGACGGGATCGAACGGGAAATTTTCCGGCCGGAGATGGACATGGAAAAAGTGGAAAATGAAAATGAAGCCGATGGCCAACAACGCCTCTTCGCCATGCACTACCATCGCGATATTCAGCGCAACGCCGGGGAGGAAGCGCGTGAAAAATTCGGGGAACCAGAGCATCAGCCCGGAAATCCCGATCACGGGTACACCCCAAAAGATCGCAAAATAATCGAACTTCTCCCAATAGGCCCAGCGTCCAATCTGCGGACGCGGTCCCAGATAGAGAAACCAACGCAGATTTTCAAATAAATCGCGGGCATCTTTCAGTCGCGGAATGATCGTATGACCCGATCGCACTTCGGCACGCACATCCGTGCCGGCATAGCTGCGCACCAAGTAGCCGATGTGAAAGGTGGCATATCCGGCTGTGACGACGGCAAAGAGGCGATGGAAATACCGAGAAACTTCCGCGCCGCCGAAGAGCGCACTGAGAAGCGGAGCCCACGGTGCATCGTGGTACATCAGCAACGCCCCAGTCGCGGCGAGCCCTAAGAAACTGACCACGACGGCCAAATGCGTCATCCGCTGCGCAAACGAGAAGCGCTGCACGTATTGAGCACTACTCGGGAAATGCGGCAGCTCGCCGCGTTTGCACGCTACTACGGTGCGTTGCAGCCACAGCAGCGTATGCAGCCCAAAGAAGCTGAAGACCGCAATCAGCAGCGCCGCCATAAAATGCGTGACATAAAACAGCACTGGCGATTTGGCACGATCCGCAAAGTCGGGATGGGGATCGAACGCGACAAAGTTCACATTGGCGGAGTCATGACATTCGCCGCAGGTCGCTATGAGATGATCCGGATGCACGGAAGAATCGGGATCCGACTTGGGCAGATTCAGATGCGCGGTATGGCAGTCGGAACATTTCGCCGCCACGAGATAGCCGATCGACGTGGCCTGGCCATGGAAACTGTCACGATACGATGGGGCCTTGTCGTCGTGACACCGCCCGCACTCTCGCGGGAGCTCGACACGAAATCCCTTCGATGCGACCTTCTGAATTTGGTGCGCGGTATGGCACGTGGTACAGACCGGGCCTCGCGGATCGTCGGCTAACCACAGCGCCCCGTGTGCACTGCGTTGAAAATTTTCAAACACCCCGACATGGCACGGCTTACAGGTCGTCGGCACCCGCGTGTGGTGCACCGGCGACTGCGGGTTGTCTTTGGCTAAAATCTGGTGCGAGCCGTGACAATCATGACATTCGGTCGCGTAGGCGACTCCGTCTTTGCTCCCGATGCGATGCATGCCACGCGCATGCTCGGCACCTACGCTCGGGTGACACGTGGCGCATTGAACGCGTTCTGGAGTGGCTTCGTGCGGCACGGCACTGACATCGGCGTGGCAATCCGTGCAGGCAAGTCCTTCATGCACCGACCCCTGGAGGGCTTCCGCTGTGATGCGGGGTTCCATCGCATCATGGCACCCCAGGCAATCGGCCGTAGTCGGAGACTCCGCACCAACGGGTAGCGCAATCCAGAGGAGCGCAAATGCCAGCCAACTACGCAACAGCCGTGCCAATCGCCCCACCCACGCTTCGCCCCAGATTCTGGTCCCACGTTGATGCATAGTGCCACGCGCTATAAGGGATGGTGCGGAGACCATCTAACGCCCGGGATCAAGAAAGCAACTGATATCAGTCATAGGCCCGTGCGGCAGCGCCCGACATAGTGGAGCCACAATGCATCGGCTGTGGGAACGCACATGGAGAGGGTTGCGTTGGATCTGGCAGCCGGAATCATTACCACCGGGACCTATAGGTCCGCGGACAGGGAGAGACGGCATGCCCCGACGGCACAACAAACATTATTATCGCATCACCTTCCTGATCGTCAGCGGGCTCGTCGCCTTTTTTGTGTTTCGTGCGTTCCTGATCCCCACCTCCTTTCAGCAATTCGGACATTATCGCGGCGCCAACGTCGCCGAACAAATGAACCGGACGACGCACTTCGGCCCCAAGACGGTCTGCGCGATGTGCCATCCCGATTTGGCGACTCAACATCAGACTGGGAAGCACACCACGGTCCAATGCCAAGACTGCCACGATCGTGTCGATGTCCATGCTAATCCGGAGACCGGAGAAGTGATCGGACCGATGCCGATCCAAAAAACCGCGCAGCTCTGCCTTCGTTGCCATCAGCAACTCCCCTCTCGCCCTACAACATTCGCGCAGATCAACCCGGAGGAACACCTCCGCGACATGCCGGAGGCCCACAGCCCGACCATCTGTTTCAGCTGTCACCAGCCGCACGACCCCACGGGCGCCGCCACGAAGGAGAAACCATAATGACGACGCCCACGAACAACGCCCCGGCCACACCGGAGCCCACCGCGGAACCAGGTGTCAACAGGCGTGGCTTTCTGCAAAAGGGATGTGAATTGGCGGCGGCCACACTGTTTGTCGGGTTATTGCCAACACGCAGCCTGGCCAAAGTGGACACGACCGCCCCGCATCCGGAAGGCCATCCCGATTATCAGTGGGAAGAACATCTCTACGCCTACGTCATCGACACGACGAAATGTATCGGCTGCGGGATGTGTGTGGAGGCGTGTCGGAAAGAGAACAACGTCCCACCAGGCTTCTTTCGCACGTGGGTCGAACGATACGAAGTGTCGGAGCGCGGCGAAGTCCACGTCGATTCCCCGCAAGGGGGCGAAAAAGGATTCGGGCCGATCAGCCCGGGCTTTAATGTTTCGAAAGGATATTTTGTTCCGAAAATTTGCAATCACTGTTCGAATACGCCGTGTATTCAAGTCTGTCCGGTTGGAGCCTCCTACCGGACACAGGACGGCGTCATTCTTGTCGATGACAAACGCTGTGTCGGCTGCGGCTACTGCGTCCAGGCCTGTCCGTACGGGAGTCGCTTTTTGAATCCGGAAACGAAAGTCGCCGAGAAGTGTACGTGGTGTTACCACCGTATCACGAAAGGCCTCCAACCCGCATGCGTGCAGGCCTGCCCGGCGGGAGCGCGACTGTTCGGCGATCTGAAAAAAGAAGACGATCCGGTCCGCAAAATCATCGCCACGGAGCGGCTCGCCGTGCTGCAGCCAGAAAAACTCACCAAGCCGAGCTGCTTTTATTTGGGGTTGGATAAGGAGGTGCGGTGATGCTGCTGTTCGAAAACATTCAATATCTCTTCCCAAACGATCACCATATCCACTGGAGCTTGATGATCGTCCTCTATCCGTACATCACCGGACTCGTCGCCGGATCGTTCGTCGTCTCGTCACTCTACCACGTGTTTCATATCGCGCCGCTCAAACCGGTGGGCCGCTTCTCGTTGCTCGCCTCGTTCGCCTTTCTCTGCTTTGCCACGCTGCCACTGCTGAATCACTTAGGGCATCCGGAACGAGCGCTCAACATTATGATCACGCCGAACTTCTCGTCCGCGATGGCCGGCTTCGGCATCATTTTCAGCATCTATTTCATCCTGGTGCTGGTTGAAGTGTGGCTCGTGTTTCGCGCCGATATCATCGCGTATGCCACGCAATCGACCGGCTGGCGCCGCATGTTGTACAAAGCGCTCGCACTCGGCGTCTACGACCTCCATCCGGAGGCCGTGGAAACCGATCGGCGCATCGTCAACTTCCTGGCCGCCGCTGGTATCCCCGCCGCTTGCTTTCTGCACGGATATGTCGGCTTCCTGTTCGGCGCCCTCAAGGCCAATCCCTGGTGGTCCACGCCGCTGATGCCGGTCATCTTCCTGTTTTCCGCGATCGTCTCCGGCATCGCGTTGCTGATCGTCCTCTATCAAATCATCATGAAGATGCGCCGCACGCCGATCGACCAAGCGTGCATCTCCCGATTGGCGCAACTCCTCTGGATGTTCATGATCGTGGCCGTCTCGATCGAGTTGCTGGAAATCATCACGCTGGCGTATGAGAAATCGGACGCGTGGGAAGTGATAGGGCCGCTGCTGACGCATCAGCTTTCCTTCTCCTTCATCACGGTCCAGATGGTGCTCGGCGCGCTGATTCCGTTCATCTTGCTGATGGTCACCGTGTTGATGAATCAATATCTGCACGAAAAAGTGCGCAACACGCTCACCTTCGTAGCCTCGCTGCTGTTGCTGGTGCAAGTCTTCTCGATGCGCTGGAACGTCGTGATCGGCGGCCAAATCTTCTCCAAGAGCTTCCGCGGATTCCGCGACTATCACCCCTACTTCTTGGAGAAGGAAGGCGTCTTGGCGGCGCTCGTCATCTTCGCACTCCCCTTCCTGCTCCTCTACGTCCTGAATCGCATCTTGCCCGCGTTCGAATCGCCGGCAGAAACGCGGCAAGGGGCTTGAATCGGTTTGACTTTTCGACCTCATCTGCCTAAACAACGGCACGATGCGTTTCAGCCGTGCTTTGATTCCAACGCTCCGTGAGACCCCGGCCGAGGCCGAAGTCGTCTCGCATCAATTGTTGTTGCGTGGCGGATTTATCCGTCAGGTCGCGCGCGGGATCTACACCTATCTACCGCTCGGATGGCGTGTGCTGTTGAAAGTCACGCACATCGTGCGGGAAGAACTGACGCGCGCCGGATGCGAAGAAGTCCAGATGCCGTGTTTAGTGCCGGCGGAACTTTGGCAACAAAGCGGCCGCTGGGGCGCATACGGCAAGGAATTGCTGCGCATCAAAGATCGCCACGATCGCGAATTCTGCTTCGGACCGACGCACGAAGAAGTGATCACCGAACTTGTCGCCGCCTCGGTCCGTTCGTATCGCGATCTGCCGAAAAACTTATTCCAGATCCACACCAAGTTTCGCGATGAAGTCCGTCCCCGCTTCGGCTTAATGCGCGGACGCGAATTCATCATGAAAGACGGCTATTCCTTTCACACCAGTCTGGACGATCTGGATCGCGAATATGCTGCCATGCGTGCGGCCTATTTGCGGATCTTCCATCGCTGCGGCCTCTCGGCTCGCGTCGTCGAAGCCGCCACTGGGAATATCGGCGGATCGTCGTCACACGAAGTGATGATCCTGGCCGAGACCGGCGAATCCGCGATCGCCCATTGCCCGCAGTGCGAATATGCCGCGAACGTCGAACTAGCGGCGTATCGCGTTCCCGCAACGGCCACCGGGACGCAGGCGGACGTGCCCTCGGCGCACGAAGTCCACACCCCGGGACGCGGCGGCGTACAAGACGTCATCGGCGTCCTGGGCGTAACCGCAGCGCAAATGATCAAGACGCTCATTTACGAACGCGATGGCGGGATCGTCGTGGCACTCGTTCCGGGCGACCGCGAAGTGAACGAACACAAATTGCAGACCGCCACCGGCGCAACCTTCTTAGAACTCGCCGGGCCAAAAACTATTCACGATCTCACGAACGCCGCAGTCGGCTTTGCCGGCCCAATGGGTCTCCCGGCGACCTTGCCGGATTGGGGACCAGTGACCGTATTGGCCGATCACGCGATCGCGCAACTGCCGTGGGGCGCCACCGGTGCCAATCGAACCGATTATCATTGCATGCATGTCGTGCCGGGTCGGGACTTTACTCCAACGCAGTACCTCGATCTCGGCACCGCCCGAGCCGACGATTGGTGTCCACGCTGCGAGACCGGCACGCTCGCGATCATCCGCGGCATCGAAGTCGGACACATCTTCAAACTCGGCACCAAATATGCCGAACCGTTGGGCGCGCGCTATCTCGACCATGAAGGGCACGAACAAACGATGATCATGGGAACCTACGGCCTCGGGATCGGGCGGACCGCTGCTGCAGCCGTGGAACAACACCACGACGCACGCGGCATTGTGTGGCCGCTGCCGATCGCTCCGTTCCATATCGCGCTGCTGCTCCTCAACGCCAAAGATGCGGCCCATACGGCTTACGCCGAACAGACCTATGCCACACTGACTGCGGCCGGCCTCGACGTTTTATTCGATGACCGGTCAGAACGCGCGGGCGTCAAATTTACGGATGCCGAATTGATCGGTCTCCCCTACCAAGTCATCATCGGTGGCAAAGGCATCGCTCAACAGGCCGTCGAGTTGAAAGACCGTCGGACCGGCGAGGCGCAGATGATGCCCGTCGAGGCCGTCGTCCGACGGATACAAGAGGAACTGGCAGCGACCGGGGGGACGGCATGACACGCACGGCAAAGCACCAAGAGCAACTGATTGTGGCGCTCGACGGCACGTCGCTGGATCAAGCCCAAGAGCTCGTGGAATTGCTCCGGGAAGACGTCAAAAACTTCGAAGTCGGCATGGAGCTCTTCACCGCGGCCGGCCCCGCGGTCGTGGAAATGATCCGCCGCTGCGGATGTCACGCCTTTCTCGACTTAAAATATCACGACATCCCAAGCACTGTGGCCAAAGCCATAGTGGCGGCGGCGGAACTCGGTGTCACGATGATCAACCTCCATGCCTCCGGCGGACAACGGATGATGGAAGAATCGCTGCACGCGCTGGAACGCACGATGGGCCCGAAACGGCCGAAACTCGTGGCCGTCACCGTGCTCACCAGCTTGGAAACGTTGGGAGACATCGGCGTGCAATATGAAGTGCGCGAGCAAGTCGTGCGTTTGGCGCAGATGGCGAAAGAAGCCGGGCTCGATGGCGTCACCGCATCGCCGATGGAAATTCATTCCATTCGGCGCGCCTGCGGCAAAGACTTTCTGATCGTCACGCCCGGTATTCGTTTAATCGGCGAAGAGGCGTACGACCAACGCCGGATCGGCAGTCCACGCCAAGCCATCGAATCAGGCGCCGATTACCTGGTGGTCGGGCGCCCGATCACCGAAGCCCGCGATCCCCGCACCGTCGTCCACGCATTCATCGCAGAGATCAAGGCGATTAGCTAGTGGCGTGCCCCTTATCCCGGCAGGGGCGAGGGGAGGCTGCGGGCCGTTCGCCTCGCGTTACGGCGCTCGGCTCACTCCGCCAGCGCGGAAGGCGGACTTCAGCAGCGTGTCGTGTTTGCCGACGTCCACCGGACGTCGTTTGCCACGACACGCCCTCGCTCGGTCGGGCTTCAACACCATAGTACTCTGTCAAAGGACGGAAACGCGTTGCGTTTCCGACATGACTGCCGCGGACCATGCCATCGCTCCGCGATGGCGTCCTTACCCGCTCAGACTCGCCCGCAGCCCCCCCTCGCCCCTGCCGGGACCTCTAGGATCAATCGGCAAAATTTCTTTATGGGATGGGCACCCATCAGAAGACGAGGATACATAGCAGCCAATCGCGCGGGCCGGGGGTCTCCAGGGGCTCTCGCAGCCGATTTCTCCTTGCGTATTGTAATGACGAAATCGGCGAGGGTGAGCGGCGCTGCGCCTCGATGGCGCAGCGACCGCGTACCCTGGAGACCCCCGGCCCGCGCGATTGGCCCCCGTGCAAAGGGACGGCACGGTGACAGGGGACACCAGACTAAGCACTGTAGTGTTGTAAAGTGGAGCGTTTTTGGTAGGCGAGGTCGCGTTCGAATTGGTCGACGGAGAGCGGACTCATTTGGCTCAGTTGTTCCCGCGCTTGGTGATATTTCTGCCAACACTCTTCCATATAATGCGTCAATTCCTCTTGGCGCTCCCGATCCGCCGTCTCTTCGTATTCCATCCGCGCGTATTCGTGATTGATCGAACTCGTAGCCATGGCCAATTGCAGCTCTAAGATTGGGTCGTTCCGCTTCTTGAGGCGCGGGCTCGGTTCGACATGCTCGCTATGCACCAACAAGTGCCCGCCGTGGTCTAATGCGTGCCCTTTGATCTCTTTCTTCAACATGGCCAACCTCCCCTATGCTCGTTGGTGTCTGCCGGATAATAGAGCAACCAAAGTGCCACGCCATACGGCCATAGCGCTCAGATCGACCGCAAAAAAGATGAACATTTTCAAACGGATCAGAGCAAGGGTCCACAAAAACCCGCCGAAAAATGGTCCGTACCCGGGGGGGGCAGGCCCAAATTCGGGGTGGCCAGGCCCCAGGCCGGAAGCGTGACAGCCCCCTCCCTGCTGTGCTATCGGCGCACCTCATGCCCAATGTTTCCGCCATTCGGATCGACCAGCTGGTCAAGCGTTTCGGCACCGTCACGGCCGTGGCCGGGGTGTCGCTCGACATTCGCCCCGGGGAATTTTTCGGTCTGCTGGGGCCGAACGGCGCCGGCAAGACCACGCTCATCAGCTGCATCGTCGGTCTGGCCCGCCCCACCACCGGACGAGTCATGGTCTGCGGCGACGACGTGGTCCGCGCGCCGCTGCGCACCAAGGCGCAAATCGGTTTCGCGCCGCAGGAAGTGAATGTGGAATATTTTTTCCCCATTCAACGCATCTTGGAATTTCAGGGCGGCTACAACGGACTCTCCCGCGCCGTGAGTCGCGCGCGGGCCGACGCGTTACTGCGCCAATTTGGACTTTGGGAACGGCGCGACGTGCAATACTTCCGACTCTCCGGCGGCATGCAAAAACGCCTGATGATCGCGCGCGCATTGATCGCCGAGCCGCGCGTCTTGATCCTCGATGAACCGACTGCCGGCGTGGATGTCGAACAACGCCATGCGCTGTGGGAGGTGCTGCGCGCGTTGAAGGCCGGCGGCACGACGATTGTGCTCACCAGCCATTACATCGACGAAGTGGAATTATTGTGCGAACGCGTCGGCGTGATCCACCAAGGCACACTGGTGGAATTGGGAACTCCGCAGGAACTGATCGCACGCTACTGCGAACAAATGCTGACGATCGACTTGGCAACGCCCGTCCATGCCGACATGTTGGGCGCGCTGGACGCGCACGTCGCCGTGCTGCACGAAGGGCGTCGGCTGCAAATCCGCACCCGACACGGCGATGAACGCATCGGGCCGCTGACCCAAGACGTGTTGCGCCGCCTCGAGCAGATTCCGGACTGCCGCGTCGTCGACCTGCACATCACGCGCGGCGATTTGGAACAAGTGTTTCTCAAAGTCACCGGCAGTCGGATGACGGCGGAGGCCGCCGCATGAATCGTCACTGCATCTTGGCCACGCTGTTGCGGCGCGAACTGTATCGCTTCACCCGACTCGCCGGACAAACGATTGCGCCGCCGGTCATCACGACCGTGCTTTTTATTGTGATCTTCGGCTATTCGCTCGGCGGGCAAATCCGCGAATTGCACGGTGTCCCGTACATTCAATATATCCTGCCGGGACTCGCGTTGATGGGCGTGCTCACGAACGCCTTTTCGAATTCCTCCACGTCGCTGTACGCGGCGCGTTTCGATCGCAGCATTCAGAATTGGGTCGCGTCGCCGATCGCGCCGTATCAATTCGTGATCGCACTACTCTGCGGCGGCGTGGCGCGCGGGCTCGTGATCGGACTGGTCACCGTCGGCGTCGGCGTGGCGGCGATCGGGCTCCCGATGCAACATCCATTCATCATGCTGCTGTGGTTCCTCGGCGTCGGCGTGTTCTTCGCCGGGATCGGAATCGTCAGCGGTCTAATGGCCGATAGCTGGGATCATTTGGCCACGATCTCGACGTTCATCCTGACGCCGCTGACGTATCTGGGCGGCACGTTTTACTCGCTGCAGCTGTTGCCGCCGTTTTGGCGCGCGGTGTCGTACGCCAATCCGATTTTTTATTGCATCGACGGATTCCGCTTTCTGCTGCTCGGCGCCTCCGATGTCCCCTTTCGCGTCTCGGCACTCGTCCTTGCCGGCGGGGCCTGCACCAGCGCCACGCTCGCCTGGTGGCTCATCAAACGCGGCTATCGATTGGTGCGATAAGGGCGCAACGCACCAGACCCCGATTGACAGCCGCGAGCGCCGTCAGTATGACGCTGCGACATGCCGCAACCGACGGGGGAATTATTTGCAAAACTGGTCGCTGTGATCGCGCGATTGCGGGCACCGGATGGGTGCCCGTGGGATCGGGAACAGACACCGCAAAGCGCCGCGCCGTATCTGCTGGAAGAGGCGCACGAAGCGCTGGAGGCGATCGACACGCACGACACGGCACAGGTCTGCGAGGAGCTGGGCGATCTGTTGCTCCAAGTCGTCTTCCAGACACAAATGGTCGCTGATACCGCGCGCGCGTTCACGATCGACGACGTCGTCACCGGCGTAACAGAGAAACTGATTCGGCGGCATCCGCATGTGTTCGCCGACACGACGGTCAGCGGCGTCGGCGAGGTGTTGGCGAATTGGGAACAGATCAAGCGCACAGAGAAACCGCAGCGCGGGTCGATCCTCGACGGACTGCCGAAGGGATTGCCGGCGTTGCTGTTGGCCTTCCGCTTGGGCCAAAAAGCCGGACGCGTCGGTTTCGATTGGCCGCAAGCGCGGGACGTGCTCGCGAAGATTACCGAAGAAGTGACGGAGTTAGAAACCGCCACGGCCAACCGCTCGCGGGACGCGATGACCGCCGAACTCGGCGACCTGCTGTTTGCGATCGTGCAATGGGCACGGTGGATGGAGCTCGATCCGGAAGGCGCACTGCGACAATCGAATCTGCGGTTCACGCGCCGCTTTCAATGGATGGAGCAGCACTTGCGCGCGACGGGGCGGGAACCGAATCAGGACCTGACGCCGGCCGAGTGGGAGACGTTATGGCAGCAAGCAAAGGCTGCGACATGAACGCACCGCGTTCCCGTCGCACCGCACTCTTTCTGTCCCTCTGCGTTCTCCCGGGCGCAGGGCAGTGGTATTTGCGGGAACGGACGCGCGGCGGTCTTTTTATGGCCGTCTCACTCGTGGCCGCGTGCTATCCGTTGCTCCGCTTCGTCCGCAGCATGAACGCGATCGGTGAAACCTTGTTGTCCCAACCCGATCCGACGCCGTCGCTGTTGTGGGACGCGGCGGGCCAAGCCTGGGCACTGCATGGCAACTGGGTCTTTGGGGGCATTGCCCTGATGTTGGTCTGTTGGGTCGTGGCGGCCGGTGATCTCTTACGGAGGCGTGCGTATGAATAATCTCGGACTGTTGATTCCGCACTGGTTACACCTGTTGGCCGCGATGGCCTGGGTCGGCGGGATTCTCTATATCAACTTCGTGCTGTTGCCGGCGCTGGCGCCGCAATCTACGAGCGTCAAGGCGCCACTGATGCCGCTGTTGTTGCGGCGCTTTATCACCGTGGTGTGGAGCGCGGCGGGACTGCTGTTACTGACCGGGCTGGATCGCGCGATGCGCGTGCAGCACTTGGTGTCCGCCGCGGCGTGGTTCGAGACGCCGTACGGCCGCTTGCTCGCGATCAAACTCTTCTTCTTCTTGCTGTTAGTGGGGATCGCGGGACACGTCACGTTCGTCACGTATCCGCGCGTGCGCGCCCATATGCCCAGTCACTGCAATACCGCGCCGGGCGTCACGACGGAGTGCGCTGAATGCCGCGCGTTGACCGGGGCGCTGCGGCGCATGATGCGTATTGCATTGCTGGTCGCACTCGCCGTCGTGCTATTAGCCGCCGCCTTGAGGATGGGATGAATACTCCCCGCGGCAAGCCGCGGGGCTTCCACCCCCCTCTCCCTTTGGGGAGAGGGCTGGGTGAGGGGGAGTGTTCCGCTTCAGATTTGAAGAGATTGACACGCCCGTTGCAGCCCGATCCAGTCGGATGGGTCTGCGCCGGATCGGTGTCCGAATGTGCACCGGATCGGCCGTTGGTCATTTTGACGCCGAAATTTCCCGTGGCGATCTTTCAGGTCCGCACCACATATATCGCCATCAAAGACCGCTGTCCGCACGCCGACTGGGCGCTGTCGCGCGGCACACTGAGCGACGCCACGATCACCTGTCCCGGCCATGCGTGGCAATTCGACCTCCGCACCGGGCAATGCCTGCGCGGCGACACCGAGTGCAGTCTCCGGCTATTTCCGGTGGAAGTGCGCGGCACGGCCCTGTGGGTCAAAATCGCTTAAACCGTACATGTCGTCGGCAGCGCTGGATTCAACAGATTGGCACCACGCGTGGCGTCCCAGGCAATGAGTCCGCTCAGGTAGGCCATCGGCGCCTGCGCGAGACGCGCGGCATATTTCTCCAACAACTGCTCGGCACGCGTGCGATATGTGGCCTCGTGCGTGAGTTCGTAAAGACGCAGCAAGTTCCCCACCGCCACGGCATTCGGTGCGGGACAGGCCCCATCGTCGAAGCGCTTTTGGCGCACGATCAGATCGCCGGCCTCGGGACTGAAAAAATAGCCACCGCGGTGTGTATCCCACAACTGCACATCTTGCGCCGCTTGCAGCGCCTGCGCCCATGCGAGCCAACGGCAATCTTGATCGACAGCATACAACGCGAGTAATCCGTGGATCAAATAAGCGTAGTCCTCCAAGCACGCGGCATGCGGCGCATCCGCGCAGCGGAAGAGTTGCTCCGCGCGCCAAACGTGCGTGCGCAGCGCATCGGCGGCACGGTGCGCAGCCTCAGTGTAGCGCGGCTCGGCGCAAGTCCGTGCAGCTGTCGCCAACGCACTGATCATCAGACCGTTCCAACCCGTCACGATCTTTTCATCGCGTGATGGACGCACGCGTTGCGCCCGCACGGCGAGCAATGCGGCGCGTGCAGCCGCGATGAGCGGCACGTCTACCGCCTCCCACGAAAGCTCTGGCGGCAGAAACAAGATGTTTTCGCCGACGGCATCGCCATGTTCTGGTTGGAAATTCCCCTCGGAACATACACCATACACTGGCGCGAACGCGGCATGCGACTCCTGCGTTAATGCGGCTTGCAACTCTGTAACCGTCCAGACGTAGAATGCCCCTTCGCGGCCCTCGCTGTCGGCGTCTTCTGCGGCATAAAAAACTCCGCTCGGGTCGGTGAGATCGCGCAACACGTAGTCCAGCGTGGATCGGGCAACGGTCTCGAAACGTGGCGTGCGAGTCACGGCAAACGCCTCGGCATACGTCGTCGCCAACAACGCGTTGTCGTACAACATTTTTTCAAAGTGCGGGACGCGCCACGCCGCGTCGGTGGCGTAGCGATGGAATCCGCCGCCGAGCTGATCGTGCAGCCCGCCGCGCGCCATCTGATCCAGCGTGTGAATCACCATTTCGACCGTCTGCGGCGCGCGCGTGCGCAGATGGGTGCGGAGCAGCCATTGCAGCGTCGTGCTCGGCGGAAACTTCGGCGCACTGCCGAAACCGCCGGCATTGGGATCGTAATGGGCGTGACATGCCGCGACCGCTTGCTCGACGATTGCATCGGACATGGTGCCGGGAATTTCCTGCGGCTCCGGCCGACGCAACACGGTCGTCAATTCGGCAGCGACAATGACGATCCGCGCGCGATCGGCGCGCCACAGCGTCGCGAGCTGTTCCAAGAGTTGGAGGAATTGGTCTCGCCAAAAGAACGTCGCGGCGAAAAACGGGCGGCGCTCGTGATCGAGGAAGGCGGAGAGCGGCCATCCGCCGTGGCCGTGCAGTGCAACGGCCGCATCCATATATATCTGGTCCACGTCCGGATGTTCTTCCCGATCCACTTTGACGCTGATGAAGTGACGATTCAACACGGCCGCCACATCGGCGCGTTCGAACGAATCGTGTGCCATCACGTGGCACCAGTGGCACGTCGAATAGCCAATGCTCAGAAAGATCGGTCGATCCGTGGCGCGCGCCGCAGCAAACGCCGCGTCACCCCACGGATACCAATCGACCGGATTGTCCGCGTGCTGCCGGAGGTATGGACTCTGCTCCGCTGCTAATCGATTGGGCATAGGCCTCCTCAAACAGAAAGGGCCGGCGGAATCCGCCGGCCCCGATCTGTGTCAAGTCGACACAAGACTGATTACTGGCAACCCAACTGCTCGGCCGTGAAGTCGTCGGCCTGGGCTTCCAAGTCTGCAAACGTGAACGTGTCGCCGTCGATGCAGAGACTGCCGGTCATCGTGACGTCGTCGCCGTCCACGCTCGACACATTGCCAGCCATCGAGGCGGAGAAGTTGAAGCCGATGGTGTGCGCCGTCCCGCCGACCGTGACGGTAAAGCCCTCGCAAGCGCTCGTAGTCGCGCAGGTCATGTCGAAATCGAGCGTGCTGGTGGTGAACGACCCGGTCAGATCGCACGGCAAGGTCCCGTCCAACGTCGCGGTGAGCGTGCAGGTCGACCCGGACGAGGTCGGGACCGCGGCACTCTCCACGCAGTCCTCGAAGTTCATCGTCATTGTGCAATCCAACGTGATCCCGGTCAGCGTTTGGCCTTCGGACGTGACCGTCGAGGTCCCTGTGATCGAGCCACTCACGCTCCCGCTCGTGGTACAACTCTTCGCCGGAATCGGTTCGTTAATCTCCCCGGTCGTCTCGGTCTTACCCACAGCCGCCGTTTTCAGGGCCTTCGCGACGGCCTTGGCGACACTTTCCGAGTTCGCGGCGCCGGTACCGTTCGATGCCATCTGGGTTGAAAACACGCTCGACGTGGCCGTCCCGGTGCCGGCGTCGGTCCCGCCGGCCGTGCTACTGCCGCCGCTTGAGCTGCTGCTGGTCCCGGTGCTGGTCGTGCTGCCGCACCCGAAGGTGACGAGCGCCGTCCCCAGCAGTAATGCGCTGATGATGCCCTTGTTCATATGAATGCCTCCTTGTTGAAAAGGTTGAAGACTCCACGCCCCATGAGAACGCGACTCCTCTACCGAGTCCGCCTCGTCGGGTCAACTAGATAACGGTGCGCGTTCGCGAGCTTTTGACAATCGTCCGCCCATCCATTATACGCGCACGCAACCTGAAGGAGGCTAGACACTATGGCAAGCGCACAGATCTGCGATGTGAATGAAGCACAATTTTCCACCGAGGTCTTGCAGTCCACGGTCCCGGTGTTGGTCGATTTTTGGGCCCCGTGGTGTGGGCCGTGCCGCCAGTTAGCGCCGGTATTGGAAGAGGTTGCATTGGAGCAATCGGGCCAAGTAAAAATCTGCAAGGTGAACGTCGACGATAATCCGCAATTGGCGGCCCGATACGGCGTCCGCGGGATTCCAGCGCTGCTGGTATTCAAAGGCGGCGAACTCGTCAATCAAGCCGTCGGCGCCGTGCCCAAACAACGCATTCTCGGATTATTCGCGTAGTTGGGCGCAGTGCTCGTTCCGGGGGCCGGGCGGAGGGGCCAGGGGCCCCCAGGGTACGCTATCGCGGCGCCATCGAGGCGCCGCGCGCTCGCTCTCGCTGTTTTCGTCGTTAGATTTCGCAAGGAGAAAACAGCTCCGAGAGCCCCTGGGGACCCCTGCCCCATCCACCCGGCGAGAGCCTGGACAGGCTCCGCATACCGAAAGAGACAACGCTGGTGCGGTCGAATCACGGCCAGGAGCACGGGCCGGGCCCCGCCAGGGGCTCTCGGAGCCGATTTATCCTTGCGTAATGTAATGCTGAAATCGGCGAGGGTGAGCGGCGACTCGCCTCGATGGCGAGTCGACCGCGTACCCTGGCGGGGCCCGGCCCGTGCTCCTGGCCCTCCGTGCATACACCCTACGCTGCGATAAATACGAAAATGTAGTTCTGGGACACTACGACTCCGGAAACAAGAAACGTCTTCGATAAACGCTCAATAGCAATCCCATCGCAACGAACGTCATCAAGGTACTGGAGCCGCCGTAGCTGAGAAATGGGAGGGCGATGCCGGTCAGTGGGATCAGGCCGAGCACGCCGCCGATATTGATCGCGATCTGCCAAAACAACCAGCACACAATCCCGACCGCCAATAGCGCGCCGAAGCGGTCGCGCGCGGTGCGGGCCGTTTGCAGGCCGGCCAAGAGCAACACGAAATAGAGACCCAGCACGCACAGCGCGCCGAGGAATCCCCACTCCTCCGCCAGGACCGGGAAGACGAAGTCGGTATGTTTCTCCGGCAGGAATCGCAATTTGTTCACTTGTCCTTGGCGAAAGCCACGGCCGAACCAGCCGCCGGACCCGACGGCGACCTTCGATTGGATCAAGTGATATCCGCGGCCACGCGGGTCGGACTCCGGATGGAGGAACGTTTCGATGCGTGCGCGTTGGGCGGGCCCTAACATGGTCCGATACGCGATTCCGGCACCGAGGAGGCTCAGGCCGAGGCAGGTCAACACCAGATAGCGACGCACGCGCGCAAACAGCAGCAACGATCCGCTCAAGAGTCCCATGCACAATGTGGTGCCGGCGTCGTGTTGCAACGCGATCAAGCCCGTCGGCACGCCGAGCCAGCACAACGGTCGCCACAGTTCGCGCAGTCCATAACCGTGCGGCACGACACGCTCGGCGCCGTAGGCGGCCAGCATCATAATCGTTGTCAACTTGGCGAATTCCGACGGCTGAATGCCGAATCCGCCGATCGCGAGCCAACTCTTGTTGCCGCCAATCGTGCGACCAACCAGTAAAACGAGCACTAGCAGTCCAACCACCACGCCATGCCACACGCCACTGCTGCGCTGGAGCCGGCGATAGTCGTATCGCATCAACAGCGCACACAACACGCTGCCGACGCCGATCCAGATGCCGTGTTGCCAAATCAAGCTCGCGCGACCGCCTCCGCCCCAAACGAACAGCGCGCTGTACAGATTGACCGCGCCAACGAACACAAGCAAGCACACGGTGCTGATGACCACGAGATGTCCACGCGGTCGGTTCATGGCTGCATCTCCAAATACGCCTTGATCACCTCGGCCGCAATCGGCGCGGCGGCGGCGCCGCCGTGGCCGCCATGTTCGACCAGCACACTGACCGCGATGCGGGGATCGTCGTACGGTGCGAAGGCGACAAACCACGCATGGTCGTTATGTTCCCGAACGCTGGTCCCGCGCAGCAGCCCCACGACCTGCGCCGTTCCGGTCTTTCCGGCAATCTTCAAACGCAGCGATTTTAATCGGCCAGCCGTGCCGCCGGGCCCTTCCACTACGCCGATCAGTCCGTCACGCACGGCGGCGACAATCGCGGGCGGCACGACGCGCTCCGGCGGCGGCTGTGCGGATTGCCAAGCTTCCGCCGCGACAGGGTCGCCGAGGATTTCCTCGACAACTATCGGTCGCACCGCAAAGCCGCCATTCGCGATCGTGGCGACCATGGTCGCGGCTTGCAGCGGCGTCACGAGATTGTAGCCTTGGCCGATCGCGATGGAGAGCGAATCGCCGACGCTCCACGGCTTGCCGCGGCGTTGCTGTTTCCACGCGGCCGTCGGAATCAGCCCGGCGTTTTCTCCCGGGAAGTCGATGCCGGTGGCGCGGCCAAGTCCGAAGCGCGCGGCATAGCGGGCGATCCGATCCGGTCCTAAACGTCGGCCGAGTTCATAGAAATAGACATCGCACGACTCGGCAAGCGCGCGTTGTAGCGTGACGCGTCCGTGCCCTCCGCGCCGCCAACATTGAAACGTGCGTCCGCCGACCGTCATGCCGCCGGGACAGTGCACGGGCTCATCGGGCCGAATCTCGCCTTCTTGCAACGCGGCCGTCGCCACGACGATTTTGTAGGTCGAACCGGGCGGATACGCCGCTTGGGTGGCGCGGGCGTAAAACGGGTGCTGCGGATCTTGGTTCAATTCCGCCAAATACGCGTTCCGCTCCGGCCCCGCCAACCGCGCTAAATCCACATCCGGCTCGCTGACCATCGCCAACACGCCGCCGGTCCGCGGGTCGAGCGCGACGACGGAACCACTTTTCCCTGATAAAGCAGCCCGCGCCCGCGCTTGCAGCCGCGCGTCCAGCGCCAGCCGCAACGTGGCGCCCGGTCGCGCGCGTTGCCACGCGAGGGTCCGCGTGATTTCCGGGTACGACACTTCGGCACCGCGCGCATCGACTAGTTGGGCATACGCGCCGTCGCGGCCGCGCAACACCGCGTCCCAGCGCGCCTCGATACCGCGCACGCCGATCCAGTCGCCGGCGTGATACACATCGGGCGCGTCTGCAGCGCGTCGCTGCAGTTCGTCCGCATCGATTTCTTTGAGATAACCGAGCACGTGCGCGGCTAAGCGCCCATCCGGATAACTGCGCTGGAATCCGCGCACCACTTCCACGCCGCGCAGATCGAACGGATAGAAGGCGCCGATCCATGGATTCGCGGGTTGCGTGGCGTCGAACCACGGCGATTGCCACGCCAAGACGCGGCTCACCAGGTCCAACGAGGCGTCTTCCAACAAGACCACCGGTTCCAATGGGGACTGCCGCCGCACGCCCTGCAACTGCACCCGCAGCCGTTCCGCCTCGAGACCCGTCAACCACGCCAATGTGGTCGCCACGGCGTTCGGCTCGCCGAGATATTGCGGGATGACGGCCACGTCGTAGCGCGGCTCGTTGTGTACGAGCGCCACGCCGCGCCGATCCAATATTTGGCCGCGCTCCGCGGGGAGACGCCGCTCGCGAATACCGTACTCGAGCGCGAAGGTGCGATAGCGCGCTCCGTCGATGAGTTGGAGTTGCACCAGACGCGCGACGACGACGAGAAAAAATCCGGCGATGATTGCCGCAACGACGAAAACACGGCGCGAGACATCCTCCGTCATATGGCGATTCAGATCCATAGACCGTCCGTCAGGCAGGAAACTCGTAGGCGTGTTGTGGAATGAGCCAGCGCGTCACGAGCCAAGATAGCGTAAGCGTTACGGCGACGTGCCACGCCATGTCACCGAGCAGTGCCCAGTGCCACGCCACGGCGCCGGCATAGATCCACTGTTGCCACACACCGGCGAGCGCGGCGCCCACGGCACACCAGAGCGCGCGCGGCGCAATGCTACGGACGTGTAAGCGCCGCACCGCGCCGCCGACAACGGCGTACGTGAACAGATAGGCACTGCTGAGACTCCCGAACGGCAGCAATAGCAGCGATTCCGCCACCACGCCGACGGTGCAGACAACGCCGAGCGCCCAGCGGTGATTGGGCGCATCGAGCGCCATGAGCAAGACCATGACAAGGAACGGATCGACCGGCAGTCCTATGCCACGCGCACACCACCAGACGACGAGGGCGACAACAACGGTGGTGCAGTACGATTTCATCGGACGCTCGGGGAAACAACGGCTGACGCCACCGGCAACAGACTCACTAATTCCACGGCGCCCCAATCGACAAATGGAACCACTTCAGCGGATTCGACACGGCCGTCGGCGGTCCGTTCCACGCGTCGCACGGTGCCGACCGGCAGACCCGCCGGATAGCGGCCATCTAGGCCCGAGGTGACGACCACATCTTCGTCCGCCAATCCCGCGTCGCCGCGCAAATATTCAATCCGCGTGACGCCGGTCGGTCGGCCCAAGATTAACGCGTCGCCGCGCCCCAACAGAATGCCGCGCGCGCGCGTCCGTTGTGTCACGACGTCGACGGCGTGGGTCGGATCGGTCAGCAGCAATACGGTGGCTTGGTGCTCGGCCACACGTTCCACGCGCCCCACTAAACCTTCCGCCGCGATCACCGGCATGCCGCGGACCACGCCATCAGCCGCACCGTGATCGATGATGACGATCTTGTACGGCGCCCGCAGCTCGTGCAACAGCACGCGCGCTGCACGCGGCTGCGCATTAACAACGCCACTTAATTGCACCATGGCGCGGAGCCGATCGCGCTCCAAGCGGCATTCTTCGGCCCCCACGACCGCCGCGCGCGCAACAGCCAACTCTTGCCGCAGCGCCGCCAACTCTCGTTCCGCATCGCCTTGCCACCAGCCGCGCAGCCGCATTCCTAGGCCTTCAGCGGTCGCTCCGAGCCCGACCAACGGCCGACCAAGCACGCGCTCCCACCACGGGACCCTCGCACGGTCCTGCGTCCACCACGCCAGCAGGCCCAGACTCACGGCCGACAGCATCGCGATCCGACGCACGGAACGCCACGGTG
Organism: Deltaproteobacteria bacterium; assembly: GCA_016210045.1. Classification (NCBI taxonomy): domain Bacteria; kingdom Pseudomonadati; phylum Myxococcota; class Myxococcia; species Deltaproteobacteria bacterium. The sequence goes on from JACQUX010000024.1 coordinate 103,683, forward strand.
AGGGAGGACGCTGCGAACGCAGATACATGTGGATACCGCTGTTCAGCTTTGTTCGGGAGCTTTGAAGAATGCCTCAGATGCTAGGCGCCCGTGGAGCCGCGACCGGAGCGTACGTGTTTGTACGTGAGGATCGCGGCTCCGCGGGCAACGACGCAGATGAGGTATTATGCGAAGCTCCCATCACTGGACGGTGACATCGCGATAGCGATGCAGCTCTTCCAGGGCCCGCCCCGATCCCAGCACCACGCTGGTGAGCGGATCGTCGGCGACGCGGACCGGGAGGCCCGTCTCGTCGGTGATCAGTTTATCGAGATTGCGCAGCAATGCGCCGCCGCCGCTCAGCATAATCCCGCGGTCGACGATATCGGAGGCCAATTCCGGCGGCGTCCGTTCCAGTGTGAATTTCACCGCCTCGACGATCGAGGTGACCGGTTCGAGAATGGCCTCGCGGATTTCGTCGGAGTTGACGTCGAACGTGCGCGGGATGCCGGCGACCAAGTCGCGCCCCTTCACCGTGATCGATTTCACTTCGCCGTTCGGTGCGGCGTTCCCGACCTGGATTTTAATCGCCTCGGCCGTTCGCTCGCCGATCAGCATGTTGTATTTACGCTTCAAGTACTGGACGATGGCTTCGTCCATTTTGTCGCCGGCCACGCGGATCGATTTACTGAAGACGATGCCGCCGAGCGAAATGACCGCGACCTCAGTGGTGCCGCCGCCGATATCGACAATCATGCTGCCGCACGGTTCCATGATCGGGAGTCCGGACCCAACGGCCGCCGCCATCGGCTCTTCGATCAGGAAGACTTCGCGCGCCCCGGCGGAATGCGCCGATTCGCGTACCGCGCGCCGCTCCACCGGCGTGACGCCGTACGGAACGCAAACGATCACGCGCGGCCGCACCAATGACTTGCGATTGTGCGCCTTCTGAATGAAATAGCGGAGCATGGCTTCGGTGACTTCGAAATCGGCAATCACGCCGTCTTTCATCGGGCGGATCGCCTCGATGGTCAGCGGGGTGCGACCGAGCATTTCCTTGGCCTCTTTCCCCACCGCGATGACTTTCTTGCCGCCCCGTTCGGTGCGATGGATCGCGACCACGGAGGGCTCCGAGGCGGTAATCCCCTTTCCCTTCACATAGACCAGCGTATTCGCCGTGCCGAGGTCAACCGCCATATCACTTGAAAACATCCCGATTAATGGATCGAGAAACATGAGCAATTCTCCTGACTGTAAGTAATCCTTGAAGGGCGTGACACTCCCCCGCTCCAGCTCGGAGGCCCTATCAAAGCCCTCTGGAAAGCGCTAGCACCAATTTTTGCGATCTGGCCCGGCCGTTTGCCCCATGGCGCGTCCTCACTCCAAGGCTACTACACACAGTTTTTGAGTAATTGATGATTGCTTATGTCACTGAATTATGCACAATATCTTACATATATGCGCACAACTATTACACTCGACAGTCGACTCATCACGGTGCTGCAACACGTTAGCGGCGCCAAGAGCAAGGCCAAGGCCGTGCTCACCGCCATCCACGAGTACCTCCGCCGCCGTCAAATCGAAAAGATCGCCCAGTTGAAAGGGAAGATCACCTTCGACCTCTCTGCCGACGAGATCCGCCATGCCCAACGCTGACCTCGTCTTGATCGACACCTCGGTCTGGATCGCCTATTTTCGAGAGACCGAACCGAAGCTGACCGTAACACTCGACCGTTTGTTGCATCTCGGACAGGTCGCCACGGCCGCCATCATCCTGGCCGAATTAATTCACGGGGCCCATAGCCCCGCGGAAGGTCGGAAAATCCAGACCCGCTTCCAACCGCTCCACGCGATCTCCAGCGATGACCGGCACTGGGACGCCGCCGGATTGCTGGCCGCGCGAGTCCGGCGCCGCGGACACACGGTCAACCTGACGGATTGCTACATCGCCGCACTCGCCAAAGCGGCCGACGCCGCAGTCTACACATTGGACAAACACTTCAGCTGGATCGCCGCCGCCGACGGGTGCGCGCTCTACGTGCCGTGATCTGTACGTAAATGCCAGATCATCATGAAGTCGTTATGGAGAAAACCCGCTCCCCATTCTCCGCGGTCATTTTTTTGAATTCCTGAGCAATCGCCGCGCGCCGTTGTACACACGGCCCGCTACGGCAGGCCGCGCATGCCCGCGCCTTCGGGATGGCATTGGCAGGAGGCGAAATCGAACACGGTCCCGGATGCGCAATCGACGACCGGACAGCCGGTGCTGCTCCGATGCCACGGAGTGCCGCGGAGCGCCTTCGGGTTGCCGGTGCCGCTCGGTTGGCAGGTACACGATCCGCCGCTGCTTCCGGCGGAGACGCCGACCTCGCCGGGCCCGCACATCTGCATCGGGCAGGCCTGCTGCGCCGCAGAGGCCGGCCAAAACCCATCGGAACACGCGGACGACAACCCTTCCTTCGGCGGCAAGAGACCGAACCCACCCTGCTGCGAGGCATCGAACGGGGAACCGGCCAGCGCGCCGGCATCTTGATGCAGTCCGAGGCATTGGGAAAGATGCAGCGCCTGCTGCGTCACGAGGTTGCAGGTCCCGCAACCCTCGGAGCCGGGACCGCAGTCGTGGGGCGCAGAGCCGCCCCCGGTGCCCTGTTGGCCCGTGCCCGTGCCAGGCCCGCTGCTCGATGTCGTCCCGTACATCTTGACCACTTTGTTCACTAACCACACACTGGTGTTGTGTCCCTGCGCCCCTCCCGCCCCCGTTTCGCCGGTCAACAGTTCCACCGTGACGGCCAGCAGGTCATGCTCCTGTTCGGTGGAACCGTTGGCCCCCAACGCACCCAATACGGCATGGGCCACGACCTCATGGAAGGCGGTTTTGGCGATCGACTGTTGGTAACCGCGAACGATCGCATTGACAAAGTCCGGACCGGTCCCTTGGAAACTGTTCCGAAGCGTCGTGAGCAAGATACTGCCGGCATAGATCGAGATCGTGTCGTCCGGATAATACGTCCCTGCGGTCGAATAATCGCCGTCACCCGGTTTGGCGACTGAAAGCCGCGCATGCTGCAACACCGTGATCGCCTGCGCGATGGCATCGGGTAGTCCATTCAGCGAGACATCCGGCATCACGACGTTCAACGCCGCTCCGATCGCGGTGCCGACGCTCGGATTGCCGACGGTAGCGGCGGCGCGCTGCAACGCTCTGGTGTGGGCCTGCTCGATCTGCGGATGGTGGAGTATCTGGGTGAGCGTCTTTCTAAACGATGGATAGTTCGGATGCTGTTTGTCGATCGCGCCGGTCGTCGGATCTTCGACGTCATTGAGTCGTTGTTGCAGCTGTTCCAGCAACGCGCCTAAGTCCGGGGCTTCGTCGCCCGACCGGTTGGCCGGATCCGCGCGATCCGGCATCGGGACCGCGGATGAATCCCTGCCGGGCGCCCCAGGCGTTGCTGGAGCGGACGGACCACCGGGATGACCGGACCCGCCAGATCCGGATCCCGCCCCGCCGCTATTGCGATCTCCGCTACCGGTCCCGGATCCCCCGCCCTGCTGGCCGGCGCTACCTCCCCTGTTGCCGCCCGGCCCACCCCCGGCGCCATGGCCGGGTTGCTGGTTGGCCTGTCGGGCCAAGTTTTCTCCGACATTTTGCTGCGGGGCCTTGGCACTCGCTGCCCCGGGGCCCTGCGCCGCGCTCCCGGGTCCGGGCGCATTGCCGGAATCCGGCTGTCCAGGCTGCTGGTCTCCATTACCATTGCCCTTGCTATTACCGTCGGAACCCTGACCGGCATCGTTGCTTCCGCCGCTCTCTCCTCCGTTGGAGCCGCTACTACCGTTGTCGTCATCACTGTCTTCGCCGCCACTCCCCGTCTCGCCTTCACCGCCATCATCTGTCTCTTTCGCTGCCTTCTTTTCTCCGTCGCCACCTTCCGTGCTACTTCCTCCCACGTCGATCGGCCCGCTCCCGGCTTCGCCGTTACATCCCTCGGACCAGTTGCCGGGCAACGAAGACGTGGCCCCGATGGCCACTGCATTGCCGCTGCGGTCCCCGCCACCACCGCCCCCTCCAATTGTCGAACGACCCCGCGCAAACGGCGCCGCTCCCTCCGACACCGTGGCCAGCTGGTCAAGACACTTAAAGGTGCCGCTCTGATTAAAGAGTTCGCACCCGGTCGTCGCGGAATCCGAGTCCGGCGCCGGAGACGTGCCGGCGGTGAAATCGGCCATCAGGCCTTCGCCGCCCAGGAAGGCCGCGAGTTCCAGCGTGCGATTGCCGCAGAGATAGAGTTTACACTTCCCATCACCGCGCAGCATATCGTGATACGCGCATACGCCGTGGCCTTGATGGACCGGATCCAGGATGAACTGCAGCGCGGAGAGCGGATAGCGGCACGTTGCCTGTTGCGCCATGTTCCGCCAGGCGGGGACCGTTGAAGGGCAATTTTCCTTAGCCGCTTGATCCGTCGGAACACCGAACCCGGTCGGCGGATATTCGCTGTCACTCGTTGCGGGCGCTGCGGCAGCCGGCGCGCTTGACCCGGGATGCAACGATTGGGACAGTTGGCGCGCCACGCCGCCAGCAGGGGTCCGTGCGCTGAGGGGTTGCGCCACGGTCGATGGCAACGCTTGATCGAAGACACCCGAATCGTCGCAGGTGGAGAAAAAGACTAGACTCCCGCGCTGTGGGTCGGACAGCGCGAGCTGCCCGCCGGGAAGGACCGAGTTTTGGGGATGCAACACCGACGGCGTGAGAAAGGTACGGAGCCCGCGATACGTATACGTCGCGCCGAGCGCGCCATTGGCGTCGGCGACCAACAAGAATGGATTGAGCCACGCCGAGTGGAACTTATCTCGCAGCTGCGGATAGCCACGCTTCGTCAACTGGATATCGACAAATTCAGCCGCCGCCCGCAACGCCAAGTCGAGCCGCGCGGATTGAGACGGGCTGATGCAGCCGAGTTGCCGTTGCAGGTCCTGCAACGCGGCGGCATAGTCGGCCACGGAGTGTCCAGGCACGCGAAAGGCGGCCAGCAGATAGCGGCCAAACAGCCCGTCGCGGAGGAAATCGCCGCCGCATTGGGGGGCCTCTTTCAATTCCGGCAGATCCGTATGGCCCGGTCCGACAAAGCCCTTCCGCACGGCGCGCGCGGCTTCGTGGATCGCGAGTTGGATCGGTTCACGATAATCGCCGGATTGGTGAATGGCGGAGGCATCAAGCCCGTTCCACCACGTCTCGATCTGTTGTTGCAACAGGGCCTCTTGCTGGACGTAGGCCGCGAGATACGGTTGGCATGCCGTAGCCGCCTGTTGCAGCGTCGGCGCTTGCGGCGGTGTTGCCGGTTGGGGGCGCACCAGCGACGGGGGCATGGGGCCGCGATCGGGCGTCGCGAGCGACGCCATGGGATTGCTACGTTGGGGCGCCGTCGGAAGGGCGCCGAGCGGTGGGGGTTGCATCGCGGATCCGTGCGTCGCGCTTTGCAACCCCTCGACGATCTGCCACGCGTGGTCGGCCACTGCGTCGAAATAGACACGGCATTGATCGTAGTACGTGTACATCGCCGCCGTCGCCGCGCGCTCCGCAGCCATGATGCCAACCGTCGGATCGAGGACGATCGACTGCAGCATTTTCGCAGACAACGCGTGCGACGACCACCACGAGGCGTTCGCCACGGGGAGCAGCATCGGATGCAAGATGAGCCCCACTATCAGGATGACGGGAAACGCGCGTTGCCGGATTGTCATAGCGACCTCTTCTTCATGGCGGCGATCTTTCGAACTCTCCCTCACACAATCTGCTACCGCAATTCCAACAAGCTGTTGCTTCGATAATCGGTGAACCAGAGCGAGAGGCCACCGCCGGCCAGCGGCAACGGGATGGCTTTGCCGATATTCGTAAAGGACTGCGGCGTCGTCAGCGGCGCGTGATCGACACGGGCCACACCGGCTTTCAAAATGATCTGCACATTGCCATTCGGCTTTCCATCGCTGCCTAACGGGATTTTCAGCACTGCGCGGTGCGCCCAGGTCGTGAGATACAACGCACTCTGATCCGGGGCGAGTGCCAGTCCGTAGGCATCACCGATGCCGACACTCAGCGGTGCACCATTGGCAACTGCGGACTGACCGGAGCCCGCCAAATGCTCCGCCACTGCGCCGGCTGTGGCGTTGCCGGTGAGCGGATCGAGCGGCACGCGCCAGAGTTTGTAGCTCGCGCCGTTCGTGCCCGACTGCGGAATGGTCGTAAAATAGAGATACCATTGTTCGTTGATATTCGCGAACGCAATGCCGCCGCGACTGGTTTCAGGAATGTCCGTTCCGCTCACGGTCACGAACGGCGCGTAGATCGGGGCGACAGGTCCACAAGTCTGCGGATCGAGTTGCCGATATTTGATGACCTGCCGATCGCGGACATACAGGTACTGTTTCCCTGCTGCGGACACGGGCGAGAGGGCCAGCCCTTCCGGATAGGTGAGCTTCGCGACCGTCGATTCGCCGACCATCTTCTCCCCCGTCGCGGTCAGTCGGCCGTCTTCGTCGGCCTGTGACTGGATGCAACGGATGCGCGGATATCCATTGTTACTGAGTTCACTCACGTAGACGAAGAAACGCGGCGGTGTTGCCGGGTCTTGGTTGCTCGGTTGGGCAACCGCGACACTATGGGGCAACTTGAATCCGGCCGTGTCTGCATTGAACACCGGATCCAACGTGTATTTCAGTGTGTAGGGTTTCCCCAACAGCGTTTTGGAATCGTGTACGCGTCCCTGGAGATCGCGGATCAGGTAATGCAGCGTCTGCGCTTCATAGGTCGGCAGAAAGACGTACTGCCGCCCGTGCGCATCGGGGAGACTGGCGGCCGGACCTGGACTGAAGGCGACGAACGGGTCGCGCCATTTGCTCGGCAGAATATTCAGGCCGATGAGGTTGTGCACTTTCCCGTCGGGGCCCAAGTCCAGGCGCTTGATGGTGTGGTTCTCCGAATCCGCCAGATACAAACGCGGCGGCGAGGATTGATCGTCGAGCGCCATGCCATGCGGTCGACGGAAACGCGCTTCGGTCAACGGATCGCCATCGGTCCATCCCGACTGCTGCAAGTCCCCGGCGATGACGGTCGAGGGTGCGTACGATGCGAGCGAAGTATGCATGACGACGGATCCGAGATACGCAGTGGTCTTCGGGTCACGCAGTTGTCCCCACGTGTACAGCTGCTTGCCGTCACTCGAGATCGCCAGACTGATGAGCGACGGCTGGTTGGAGACCGGTGTCGATTGATTGCCGATGACCTCGCAACCATTCACTGGTAACGCATGGACCTTGCCGCCGCTCCAATAGCCGCTTTGGTAATAGAGATACCGCTTCGTCCCGGTGGCGGTGGCGACGTCGCGCACTGCGGCCGAGAAGGCATACAGCGAATCGACCTGCGCCATTTGGGTGGGTGCGTCGAGCGCATGGCCATCTGGATCCAAATGGAGACAGACAATGCCGGACTTGTCTTGCCCATCCGCCGTGAGGTGGGGAATGTAGGCGTAGAGCCCATCGGCCAGGCTCGGACCGGCGGCAATCGCGGGATTGAGCGTGCTGCCGAACTTATGGGTCGCGAGGTCGAATGTCACGTCTTGGGTGCCCACGTTTCCATCCGGCAGTGTCACCGGATATTGCAACAATGTGGCCGGGCCTTGCGGCTGACCATCGGCGTCCAACGGCAAGCGTGCGAGGCCCGCTTTTTTCTGGGCCGTGACATTGCTGAGGACCAGCAGCAACGCCTGTTGATTGGGCAGTGTGGCAATGGCGGAAATGCCGGCTCCCGATAGTCCGGCCACGGACACGATTTTCAAGTTCACTACATCGCCCTGATCATCCAATACGATCTGATAGAGACTACTGACGCCATTCGCCGCATACAAGAACTGCCCAAACGATCCGGAGACCAACGCGAGCGACTTCGCTTGATCGATGCGCGCTTGTTCCGGCGTCCCAATCACATTGCCGCCGCTGATTGCATGATGCACCACGCCGCTCAAGATCCCGTCGATCTTGTTATCGCACGCATTGCCGGCCGGCGTGGCCGGATCGCTGTCCGCTTGGTTCGCGTTCGATTCGTCCGGACAATTGTCGGTCTGGTTCGCGACGCCGTCACCGTCACGGTCATCGTCGCACGCGTCGTCTTGACCGTCGCCGTCGCTGTCGAGCGCGGGCGTATCCGCGGGCGGCGCACAGGTCGGCGGCTCCGCAGTGTCGCACGCGTTGCCGACGCCGTCGCCATCCGTATCCGCTTGGTCGGGATTGGCAGCGGCCGGACAATTGTCGGGACCGTTTGCGGCCAATGTGAAGCCGGCGTCCGCCGCACCGGCCGTGCACGCACTACTGCCGCTGGCACTCTCCCGCACGCCGTCCCCATCCGCATCGGGAAATTGCATCACCGTGATGTGTTGCGTGGCCTGTGTCGGGGCGCAATCGATCGCGTCCGCCACGCCGTCGTTATCGTCGTCCGCGTCGCACAAGTCGCCTTCGGCGTCGCCGTCGGTATTGGTTTGCGCCGCGTTCGCGATGCTCGGACAGTTGTCCGCGATATCGAGCGCGGCGTCGCCGTCGTCATCGGCGTCGCAGAGATCGCCTTCGCTGTCGGCATCGGCATTGGCCTGATCGGGATTGGCGATAGTGGCGCAATTATCCACGGCATCGAACACAGCATCGTTGTCGTCGTCGTCATCGCACATGTCGCCTTGCGCATCCCCGTCGGTGTCGGTCTGCGGCGGATTCGCCGCTGTGGGGCAATTGTCGGTCGCGTCCACGACCGTGTCGCCGTCGGCGTCCGCGTCGCACGCGTCTCCGGTGCCGTCACTGTCTGTGTCCGTCTGCGCGGCGTTCGCGATGAGCGGGCAATTATCGATCGTGTCCGCCGCGCCGTCGCCATCGTCGTCGTCATCGCAGGCATCGCCATGGCCGTCGTGGTCGGTGTCGGTCAGCGTCGAACTGGCCGTCAGCGGACAATTGTCGGTCACATCCGCCACACCGTCGCCGTCGTCATCATCATCGCAGGCATCGCCTTGGCCATCCGTGTCGGTATCGGTTTGCGCGGCATTGGCGGTGCTCGGACAGTTGTCTCCGATGTCGAGTACCGTGTCTCCGTCGTCGTCCGGATCGCAGGCGTCTCCGGCGCCATCGCCGTCGGTATCGAGTTGCTCGACGTTCGCCAACAGCGGACAGTTGTCGGGCCCGTTCACCGCCGTCGTGAATCCGGGCGCGGCCGCGCCGGTCGCACACAGTGTCTCGGCTTGCTCGTTCGTGCGCACGCCATCCGCGTCGCCGTCGGCATATTGCGTCACGGCCGTATGCTTGGTCGCGTCCGTCGGCGCGCAATCGGCCGCGTCGGGCACACTGTCGTTGTCATCATTCGGATCCGCGACATCCCCGCTCCCGTCACCATCCGCATCGACTGACTCCGCCGCATCCAACGGGAACTTGTCCGTCGCATCCGCAACGCCGTCGCCGTCATCATCCGTATCCGCGTTGTTCCCCGTGCCATCGCTATCGGTATCCACTGATTCCTTCGCATCCAGCGGAAACGCGTCACTCGCATCCGCCACGCCGTCGCCATCATCGTCGTCGTCGCAGACGTCGCCGGCGCTATCCGTGTCAGTATCCGTCTGCGCCGGATTGACAACAGCGGCGCAGTTGTCGGTCGCGTCAGCGGTCCCATCGCCGTCGTTGTCCTGGTCGCAGGCATCGCCCTGCCCGTCCGCATCGGCGTCCGTTTGCGCGCCATTCGCCACGAGCGCGCAATTGTCCGCGCCATCCGCCACACCGTCGCCGTCATCGTCCGCGTCGCAGAGATTTCCCAGCAAATCGCCATCGCTGTCCGTCTGGTCCGGATTCGCCAGCGCGGGGCAATTATCCGCGGCATCCAGCCGGCCGTCGTTGTCGTGATCGCTGTCGCAGGCGTCGCCGAAGCCGTCTTGATCCCCATCGTCTTGTGGCGGATTCGCCAGCAAGGGACAATTATCGACGCCGTCACTGACGCCATCACCGTCCCGATCGACATCGCACGGATCGCCGATCCCATCCGCGTCGGCATCCGTCTGCGCGGCGTTGGCCACTAATGGACAGTTGTCAGCGCCGTCCACCGCGCCGTCGCCGTCATCGTCGCTGTCGCACGCATTCCCCTGCGCATCCTCGTCGCTATTGACCTGCTCCGGATTCGCCAACGTCGGACAGTTGTCGACCGCATCGGCCACGCTGTCGTTGTCTCGATCCACGTCACAGACATCGCCAATCCCATCCTGATCGCCATCTTCCTGTCCCGGATTCGCGAGTAGCACACAGTTATCGGCCGCGTCTGCCACCCCGTCATTGTCCGTATCCACCGGCGGCGGCGGTGCGGGAGGTGCGGGCACAACCACGGGCAAACTCGGCGGCTCGACAGCACTCGGCGGCGGCGCCGGCTCCTCAACCGGCGCTATCGGCGCGGCATCATCGACGATCGGGGTCGGCGGCGCCGGATCCGGCGTAGTCGCCGGCGGCGTTTCGGTCTCCGCCGGCGACGACTCGGGCGTTGGTGGCGGATTCGGCGTCTGCGGCACTTCGGCAGTCGGAGCAGTTGGCGGCGTCTCCGCAACCGGCCCATTTTGGTTACACGCGACCAATGTCAGCGCAACGCCCAACACAGCGGCCAACCCGGCCTGGTGAAGCCAGCACACCCGCATAGGGCATTCTCATGAGCAAGCCCCGTGCCCGAACCTAGATCAGCGGCGACATACGTAATATACTGGGATTTCACGAGTATTCCGCGTGCGAGGTTTCTGACACGGGTACGGATCAACCCAAATTCTCAGAATGACAGCGTGTTTGGTGGCTCGAAAAGCGGTGACTGGTGGCTAGTGCCTGGTGACTGGGATCGGACCACGAGTCACCAGGAACTAGCCACCAGTCACCAAACTACTCCAGGTCCAAATGCAGCTTGATGGCCGTATTGAGCTTGTCCAGCGTCTCGGAATACAACCGCCCGGCGCGCAGGCCAAGGCGTAGCTTTGAAACCGTCCGGATCTGCTCCGCCAAGGCCTTCGAATCTTTGGTTAACCCACTCTCTTCGCTCGACAATGGGACTTGAAAGGGCTCCACCGTCTCAATCCGCTGTGAGGTAATCGGGACGACCGTGACCTGGTGATAGCGACGGTTGGCGGCATCATTGGAGACCACAATCGCCGGGCGTTTCTTACGAATCTCCGTCCCCACGGTCGGATCGAGATTCACCCAAAAGATATCGCCGCGCCGTGGACTTACCATTCCGGCCACTCTTCCCGATCCAATGCCTCGAACGCGTGCTCCCCGCCCCGTTTGGCGGCCCGCTCATACGCCTGCTCCAATTTTCGCATCCGTTGCGCCCGCTCGCGCCGCTCAAAGTATTCACGCAGACATTGACCGATAAACTCGGACAGTCGCCGCCCCCGCACGACCGTTCGGACTTGTGCCGCCAACGCATCATCGAGGACAATCGTAGTACGCATATGAGTCATATACCACGTCATCTTCTGGATGACGTCAAGATGTTTTTTTTCGTGACTGGTGGCTGGTGACTGGGCGATGCAACTCACATGTGTCCGCTCCCCAGCCACCAGCCACGAGTCACCAGCCACCACCCCCTACACAAACCCCCGCCCTAACGCATGGAGCAACGGCAGCCGTGTGACGCGGCGGGCGGCAAAATGGGCGGCCAGCGCACAGAGGCCGAGGCCCAGCAGCGCAACCGCGCCCACCGTGACCCAGTGCAATTCCGCCGGAACGTGCGGAATAAAATAGACCTCCGGCGAGAGCCGAAACCACCGCCAATGGGCCAGGCTCCACGCCCCGAAGGCGCCAAGCCCAAGCCCCAGCAACACGCCGCAGCCACCCAGCCCCATGCCCTGCCAAAAGAAGAGCCGCTGCGCGCGGCGCCGCGTCATGCCTAACGTGCAGAGCGTCGCCACGGTGCGGACTTGATCGAGGATATGAATGATGATGGTCGTCGTGATGTTGCCGGCGGCGACAGCAATCAAGATCGCCATCACCAAGCCGAACAGGATTTTTTCCATCGCCAAAGCCTCGAAGGTCTCACGGTGCAATTCGCGCCAATCCACTACATGGTAGTCGGGCCCCAACCGATCGGTCAGCGCGCTCGTGATCCACGGCGCCTTATTGAGATCGTCGAGTTGCAATTCGACGCCGGTCACCACATTGGGCCGTTGGTAGAGTCGCTGCATTAACGCCAAATCGAGCAACGCGAATTGCGTATCGAATTCATAAATCCCAGAACTAAACGTCCCGACCACGCGGACCGGCACCGTGCGCCCTTCCCACTCCGCGCGACGTGCCTTCGGATCGCGCGGCAAAAAGAGCTGCACTTCCCCAGCGCCTACCTGCTCGGCCAACGCCTGTCCCAACACGATCGGGAGGTCTTCTGCATCCCGCGGCGTCAGCGCAGCGCGCAGACTCGTCACACTCGCATCCAGCGACAATTCCACCCGCATCACTTGCATCGCGGCCTCGGCCTGCACGCCACGCAGCGCGACGCCGCGAATCGTGCCGCCGCCGACCAACAGTCCTTCGCGATACAGAAACGGACTCGCCGCGATGACGCCGTGTCGCGCCTCGACCTCGACCGACCCGAACCAAAAGTGTTTGCAGCGTTCCAGCCAGACCGGCGGCTGCCGTTCCCGCACATAGTGAAACGGCGACGCGGCCACAAATCCCGCATGAAGCCGCGGCCACGGCTCCACGGCCATCAGCAGCCGATCGTATTGCCACTCGAGATAGTCCCACCACTCCAACACGCGCGTCGCCGACCGGATCGCCGTGCCGACGCCCCGCTCGCCCGCTTGCGGCAGCGCTTGCACCGCGCGCACAGCCTCCGTCACCGCCGCCTTATCGAGCTGTTCATCCTCACGCAAAATCATGACCGGCGCATTGAAGTTGATCAGTCCGTCACGATACGCGGTCCCGAAGCCATCGAGGATGGCGAACGTAATGATCAACGACGCAACGCCGACCACAATCCCGCCCATCGCCAAGCGGCGCAGCAGCGGAAATCGTCCACGCGCGCGCAGTAATCGAAACACCAACCAGTTCATGCCGGCTTACTCCCCTCGCAATCCTGCCGCCGGATCCAAGCGTGCGGCAACGCACGCCGGATACCACGCCGAGCCCATCGTAATCGCGATCGCCGCGACCGCGACGGCCAACAACGTCGCCGGACGCACTTCGATCGGCAGCGTCTCCAAATAAAACGTCTCCGGTAGATAGATCGGATGCCGCGCGCACCACGCCGCCAACGCCAGCGCTGCCGTGCCACCCAGCACACTGCCGACGCCGCCGATCAGTCCGCCCAACGCCAACACCACACGGCTGAGCAGCCGCCGCGACGCGCCCATCGCCGTCAAGATCGCCAAGTCGCGCTGCCGCGATTGCACTTGCATCAAGACCACGCCGAGCACGCTCACACTCGCGATCCCGATCGTCAGGCCAAGCAACAGCGTCACGACGACGCGTTCCAACGCCAACGCCGCAAACAATTTCTTATTCTGCTCCTCCCACGTCTCCACTCGCGCGGTCAGCCCGAGCAGCGGACGCAGCGACGCCGCCATCGCCGGCGCGGCCGAGGCGTCCGTGAGATGGACAAACCAGACCGCGTTCGCTTGCGGTCCCAACAGCCGCTCCGCTTCGGCATTCGCGATGAACACGAGTTTATTGTCTTGTTGATACAGCCCGGTCCGAAAAAATCCGCTCACGTGATAGACGCGCACCGAGGGTTGCAGATTCCCCGCCGGATCGATGAGCCCCAACGGCGCGACCAGCCGCACGCTCTCGTGTTCATCCGGCACCACGCCGAGCGTGGCCAAGATCTCGCTCCCAACCACCAGTCCGCCCGTGCCGGTCGCTTTATCGAATGACAGTGCCTCGGACGCCGCGCTGCGCCCGCCATTACCGACCCAGCGCGGCGAGAAAAACCATTCCGCGCCGGCCAATGCCATCAGCGCCTCCGGAGACACGCCCCGCACCCGTACGCCGACATCCGCAAAGCCCTCCTTGCCCACCAATTGCGCGACTGCTTCTCCTTCGACCACCGGGACCACGCGGACCTCCGGATGGCGCGCCGCCCACGTCGCCATCGCGTCGGCGAGTGCCGCCGTTTCCGCGCCGTCCCGCGCCCGCACCATCAGATGCGGCTGGAACCCGAGCAGCTTTTCCTCCAAGTGATGTTCAAATCCGAGAAAGACGCCGGACACCGTGGTCAACGCGAACACGGCGAGCGCCACGCTGCCGATCGCCAAGCCGGTCAGCGCGCGCGCAAACAGCCGTCCGCCGGGGGACCAGAGATAGCGCCGCGCCAACCAGAACGGAATCATGCGGGTTCTTCCGGACGCAGCAGCGGAAAGAGGATCACGTCGCGGATCGACGCCGCGTCGGTCAGGAACATCACGAGGCGATCGACGCCGAGTCCCGCCCCCGCCGTGGGCGGCATCCCGACTTCGAGCGCGCGCACAAAATCGGCGTCGTAGTACATCGCGTCGTCCAGGCCGCGTGCCTTGGCCTCCGCTTGGGCACGAAACCGATCCGCTTGATCGAGCGGATCGGTCAATTCCGAAAAGCCGTTCGCGATCTCGCGCCCGAAGACGAATAATTCGAAGCGATCCGTGAGCGTCGGCTCGTCCGCCGCGCGGCGCGCTAACGGCGACACTTCGACCGGATAGTGCGTGATAAACGTCGGCTGGATCAGTTGCGGCTGCACCAACGTGTCGAACAGTTCCGTCAGGATCGCGCCGACGCCTTCGTGCGCCACGTTACATTTCACGCCCCGCGTCTCCGCGAACTGCAACGCCGCCGTCCGATCCACACACACCGCGGCCGGCACGCCGCCGATCGCCACTAAGGCCTCCGTCATCCGCAACCGCCGATACGGTCCCGCGAAATGCAGCGTCGTCCCTTGATACGCCACGTCCGTGGCGCCCGTGGTGCGCTGCGCGACTTCGGTCAGCGCCGCTTCAATGAATCGCATCTGGTCTTCATATGTGGCGTACGCCTGATACCACTCCATCATGGTAAATTCCGGATTATGTTGCGTCGAGACGCCTTCATTCCGAAAATTGCGATTGATCTCGAAGACCCGCTCGAAGCCGCCCACGACCAGGCGTTTCAAATACAACTCCGGCGCCACGCGCAGAAACAGGTCCACGTCCAGCGCGTTGTGATGGGTCGCAAACGGACGCGCCGCCGCGCCGCCCGGGATCGGATGCATCATCGGCGTTTCCACTTCGAGAAATCCGCGCGCCGTCGCAAATTCCCGCAACGCCGCAATCGCCGCACTCCGCCGGCGAAAGACCTCCCGCACTGCCGGATTGGCGATCAGGTCCACATAGCGTTGCCGATAGCGCGTTTCGACATCGGCGAGGCCGTGCCACTTTTCCGGTAACGGTCGCAGCGACTTGGTCGCGATCATGAGGCGTTCGGCATGCACCGACAACTCGCCCGTTTTGGTGCGGAATAAATAGCCTTCGACATACAGCAGATCGCCGACATCGACTAATTGGTAGACGGCGAAATCGTCGGCGGAGAGTTGCTGTTGTTGGCAATAGACTTGAATTTGGCCGCTGACATCGAGCAGCTTGAGAAATCCCGCCTTCCCGAACGCGCGGCTAAAGACCACGCGCCCCGCCACCGCGACCGCAACACGTTGCGCGTCCAGCCCCGGCCCAGCAACGCCGCCCCACTGCGCGTGGATCGCGCCCGCTTGGTGCGTGGGCCGATACTGGTTCCCGTACGGATCGCACCCCAACGCCCGCAACTGCGCCAGCTTCTCCAGCCGCCGCGCCCGCAATTCATCAATCGGATCAGTCATCTCGCGGAGCGTTAAGCGGTCGCAGGCGAAAAGTCAATGTGAGGAGCGAAGCGAATACGCGATATTATGTAGATCCCAACGACCGCGCATAGGCCCGCAGCGCCGCTTGTTGCCCAGCATCGAACGGCTGCGCCAGCAACGTCGCGACTCGTGCCGTCAACACGTCACGATGCGGTCGCAACGCACGCTGCTCGCCGATGAGCTGATCAATCACAACTCCATAGAACCGCTCTTTACGCGCGCGGACCGTTGCATTCACGACCTGCTCGCTGGCCGTGCACAGCAACGCGGCCGTCAGTCTTGATTGCGCGCGCAATGCCGCCGCCAGTTCTCCGACGATCGCCATCAACAGACTGCGTCGCACTCGCACCGTCTGCGTTGGGAATTGCGTCTCCAGATATTCGGCAATGCCTTGCAGCAAACCGACATCCTGCTCCAACTCCTCCGACACCGTGTCCGCCGCTAAAAAGGCCTCGAATGCCCGCCCATCGATTCCGTACAATGCCGGATACAATGCCTCCCAGCCGAAGAGATCGAACGCCAAATACCGTGCGCCGCTCGCCGCCGTCAGTGCGACGTCGGTCTCCGTCGTCAACGTGCGCCACACCGCAAAGGCCGGCTGGAGGATTTGGGTCAAGAACGTGCGAGACACCGAACCGCCTGATGCTGTAGCCGACTGTCCTTTGGCCTGCGCCCGATGTGCCCCGGCGAGGCGCAACAGGAATGGCTCAAGATCAATCACCGCCTCACTCGCACTCGGTCCGACGACTGCAATCGCCGGCAACGATGGATCGTCGACGTCTTCCATCGTGACCAAGCGCCCATCGCGCGCCGTTTGGCAATATTGAAACAGCGTCCAACTCATTCCCAACAGCGAGTCGGCAGCGAGTCCGTCCGGCAGTGTCACACGCACCGGCACCGGTCGCGGGATGGCCACTGGCTCAGGCTCCACCGCCCGAGGCACAGGCAGATCCATCGACGCCAACGCACGACTCGCGACGCCGATCCCAGTTCCAAACAACCCGACCGCCGACCGTTGCGCACCACCGCCGAAACTCGGAGCCCCATCACGCCCCCCAACCGCAACCGCGCCCAACGTGCGCGGGACGGCGACTGATTCCTGATGCGCCGATCCACGCGACACCGCTCCAGCCCCGCCCGGCGTCGTGCCACCCGCCCGACGCGCCCATTGCGACGCATAGCCACTACCGACTGTTCGACCCCGCATCATATGCATGACTCCCGTATTACTTTTTCCGTAAATGTAAGAACCGCGACAACGCAAAAAACAGAAACACCACAATTTCCCGCGCCCGGGCACGCAATCCGATTTGCAACCTCGGCAGTCGCTGCACCACCGGCACACTCGACAGCCGCCGCGACCCGCTCTCCATGCGCAGCACTTCGAGCGGCGTCGCGAAGCGAAACGCCTGCCGCCATCCGAGCTGTGGCGGCCGCGGCCCGCGTGACCACGTAGCCGATGGCAACATCCGCCACCCTTCCCCACGCCCCCGCACCCGCAACGCCCGCATCAATGCACTCGATCGCATTCCCGCTTCACTCCGCGGCGGCACCCGCCCGACTCCTGCCATATCTGCACCCCTTCTCCGAGATCCCTCTGCGCTCTTTATATATCGCCTCCTCGCCACAGAAGTTGCTAACAATCTGCCTTCATTGATGAGAAAGTGTTGGAAAAAATGGCGCAGGTCAGCGTCGCAGTTGATGGCACCCAAGGCGCGGGGCCCTCATCACTGCGGCCCTGAGTGCGGATGGGCAATTCGTGCCCTTTCGTTCTATGGTCAGGAACCTGACGACATGAGATACGAACGGAGTTGCCGACGCCTTGCTGAGTCGCAATCCGCTGTGGTCGGCCCTAACGCCCTAAACCGGGATGGATTCCACCACTACAACTTCGCCTTAATCTTCTTCCAGCCGGCGATCCAGCCTTCCCAGGCTTTACACTCAACGTCAGTGAAGCAGGTGCAGGGGTCAAACGCCCAACCGCCGCCGCCGGGACCACAGGGGGTTTCGTCGCAATTATCGCCGGCCCCGTCGCCGTCGGAGTCCTTTTGGTTGTTGTTAATGAACGGACAATTGTCGCAGGCATCGCCAAACGCATCCGGTTTGAAGTCTTGTGGAATGACCTCCGAACCGGTCGGTTGGTCCGAGTTCTTTTGGTCCAGATTCGCTTTCTGCTTACAGTTGTCGATCTGATCCGGGACCTTGTCCCCATCCACGTCGATGAAATCGAAATCGCAGGCGTTCCCTTTCTTATCGCCATCGAGATCTTCTTGGCCGGGGTTCGCCGTCATCGGGCAATTGTCGCACGCGGATTCCAACTGATCTCCGTCGGGATCGCTGCTGTCGTTGAGCGCCACGGTCGGACACGGGTCGCACGCGTCACCACGGCCGTCGCCGTCACCGTCTTTTTGCATCGGGTTGGCAATGTCCGCACAGTTATCGTGCGGTGCGTATTGCCCCTTCACCAACGCCCAATCGAGGACGCCGTCTTCGTCTTGATCCCCGCAGGCGCAGCCAAGATAGTTGCCGCACAGTTCCTGATCCGGGTTTGCGGTCGTCGGACAGTTATCGTCGTGATCAAAAATACCATCGCCGTCGCTATCCCGTGGCTTGAACCCGTAGACCACACTATTCTGCGCGTCTTCGGAGGCACTCACGATGTACTGTTCCTCGCAGGCATCGCCGATATTGTCTTTGTTTTCGTCGCGCTGATCGAGATTGGCAGTCATCGGGCAATTGTCCCGGATGGCCGGGGAGCCGACCTCGTTATAGCCATAAATACCAAACTCCTCGCTACAAACGCCGTCTCTGTCTTGATCAAGACAGAGACAGACAAATGCTGTCCCACCTTCCACTTGATTCCCTGGCTCGCCACAAGACATGTCCACGACCGCACAATCGGAATCGGGATAATCGTCGATCCTCTCGCTCAACGTTGGAGTCAGATCCATAGTGCCGCCTCCAGCCTTCGCATACGTGAAGGCGGAGGTCGGTCCACTCTCGGAATATGCCTTGAACAGCTCGTCGAAGGCGATACTCGTCCGTTTGCGCCCCGTGACTCGGTAATAGATTGCAGCGGCCTTGGCGGCATTACCGGCAACGGTATCTCCAAAATATCCTGAGATGGCATTCGGTTCCATCAGGGCCGGACCGCACGCCGAACAGACACACGGATCCGTCGCGTCGGGCAGGCCGTCGTGATCGTGGTCTTGCGGCATCAGCGGCATGATCGTGACAATGTTGCCGAGTCCAGGCCACCATGCAAAACCGCCCGGCGTCTCGCCGTCGGTGCGACCGCCCGGCGTGCGGCCGCGGTCATCGCCGCCGATCGGACGTCCACCACTCGGTCCCGGCACGGTGACATCGCCACGCGCGGTCGGCTGGGCGGCACGGCCCGGACCGATCGGCGTGTCGTCGCCGACGCCATCAGTCGGGGGCGGCAAGAAATCCCCGCCCGGAATCGTGACATCCGGCCCGATCCCCACGACCGGCGGCTTCGCCACGCTCGCAATCTGTTGTGGGATGCTCAAATCGACGATCCCGTGCGCCACGTCGACGCCTAAGATTTTTGGCGGGATCAGACATCGTTGCTGCAGCGGCGGCTTGATCCCGATTGGCGCGTCCAGCAGTCCGGCACAGTACCCAAGGCTTGCGTTTTGATTCTTATATATGACGTCGAAACAGGCCCGGTCGAAGGCGTCGTCGGTTTCTTGAAAACCGACCAATTTGTACGCGCATCCGTGGATATCTTGCACCGTTTGGCACGGTCGCAGTCGCACGACCGTACCGTCGCTCTTCAGACTGCCGGTGGCTGCACATTTCCCCGGCACCACCGCAGCGGTCGCCCAAGCCAGGTGCGAGCATGTCAGCAGCAATCCGGCAATCACGAGAGACGCGGTCAATCGACGCATGAGGCCTCCATGGATGGAAAACAGTCAATCCGCCCTTGTGATGGATGCAGCATAGCAGGAACATCCGGCCCGCGACAATTTTTTTCCGAGCCTGCGTTCTATTTATTCGATCGTTTCCGTCATCCCCAGGAAGGCTTGGACGCGGGCGTAGCCGTCGTCGGTCGGTTTGGCGTGCTTGAGGTACTGCTGCCACGTAGCGCGCGCGGCCTCCGCATTTTGTTGACCTTGAAATTGAACCATCCCCTTGAAGAGCAGCGCCTCCAGGTGTTTCGGGTCTTTCGCCAATACGCGGTCGAATTGGGTCATGGCTTGATCGGCTTGGCCGCTGGCGAACAACGCCATCGCCAGATGGACGCGCGATTCCAGCCGTTCCGGGTCCTGTTTCAGCGCATTGTGCGCGACTTCGAAGACTTGCTCGAAGTTGCGTTGTTGCAGATATAAATGACCGAGCCGATCGAGGGCAGCCACGTCTTTGGCATTTTTCGCCACGCGCGCCTCCAGTTGGGCGACTTCTTCCGCATTGACCTTGCCGATCGCGCCACCCGCCGCGGCGTCGGCCCCGACCGGCGGATGTCCCGGCGGCAGACCTGCGGGCGACATGCCACCTTCACCGGCACTGCCAGGGCCCATGGCCGCCGCCATGTCGGGCCGCGGAGTGATTCCGCTCAGCAACGTGACCACGACGCCGCCGACGAACGCCACGAGAAACAGTCCCAGCGAGAGCTGTGACAATGCGCGGGCCTTTTCGGCGTGCCCGCGTTGTTTTTCCCGTCGATCGAGGATCGCCAACACAATCGCCGCACCCAGTAATGCAGCGACAGCGATAAATCCCAATGTGGTTCCTGAAAAGGTCATGGTGTCTCCTTCCGACTCCGCCGTGCCATCACAATGATCGCGATGCCACCGCCCAGCAGCAACGTGGCCGGGAACAGCCAGATGATCAAGTTCATTCCCTCCGCTCGCGGCTGCAACATCGCCCACTCGCCATATCGCGCCACAAAACCTTCCAAGATCGCCGCGTCGCTCTTCCCTGCCACGACGTCGTCGCGGATTACGGCCATCATCTCTCGCGCCATTTCAGACGGCGAATCGGCGATCGACGTGCCGCGACAAATCGGACAACGGATCTGCCCCCCCAACTGCTGCACCCGATCCTCCGGATCCATTGGTGCCGGTGCACATGCCGCTAGCGAGATGAGGAAGAGGAGCAGTAAGATGAACAACGGTGACTGGTGGCTGGTGACTGGTGACTCGTGGTCCGTTCCCCAGCCACCAGTCACCAGCCACCAGTCACCGCTTTTCCGTGAATTACTATTCATGCAACAACTCCTCGATGCGCGCTGCGGCCACGTCGGGCGTCAACGCGCCAGCGTGTTTGTGGCGGACGATGCCATGGGCGTCGATGAAATAGGTCTCCGGTACGCCGGACACGCCGTAATCGATTGCGGTGCGCAGTTCCGGGTCGAGCAACACCGGCGCGGCCTCGCCGAATTGTTGCAAAAACCGCGTCGCGTTAGCGGCCGTGTCGGAATACAGCACGGAATAGAGCTGCACGCCTTGTGCCGCATAGATCCGCTGCAATTGGCGCAAGACTTGGTGTTCTTGCGCGCACGTTCCGCACCACGTCGACCAGAAATTCAGGACTAACGGCTTGCCATGCAGCGCTTGCAACGCGATCGGCGCGGCGGCATCGCCGTTCAGCAGCGGCAACGCAAACGCAGGCGCCCGCTGCCCCACGAGCGCCGACGGCAATACGCGCGGATCGCGGCTGAGACCGAAATAGAGCAGCCCGATCGCTGGGACCACGATGGCGAAAAAAACAATGACGCGTTTCATACCGCATCCTCGGCACGCTTTAGTCTAGCAAAGCAACAGCTCAATACGCCGCCACACATCGCCACGACGCCGCCGATCCAGATCCAGACCACGCCCGGCATCGTGATGGTCCGCATCGCCACCGCGGAACCGTCTTTCTCGAAGTGGATCGGGGCCAGATAGATGTCGCGCACTAACGTGGAACGGATCGCCGGTGTCGCGATCGGTTCGCGGGAACTGGGATAGTAATTGAGTTGCGGCGTCATCTGTCCCAGCGAGCGCTCGCCACGCATGACCGAGACCATCGCTCGCACTTCGAAGCGTTGCGGCGTCTCGCGCGCCTCGACGCGTTCTAACGTAAACGCAAAATTTCCAAGCAGCGCGGAGGTCCCGGGTTGCAACGTGAGTTCGCGTTCCTGTTTATAGACGGCCGAAAACGCGACGCCGACGATGACGAGCAGGATGCCGAAATGCGCGACAAACCCAGCATAGCGACGCGGTTGCTCCCGCAGCAGACGGAGCAGCGAACGTTGCCGCAACTGTTGCACCACTTCGACGGCCATGACGACCGCGGCCACGGTGCAGGCGAAGACCACGAAGAGGACGCCGGCATGCCGCACGTGATTGAACGCTGCCACCACGCACGCGACACCGCCGCAGAGGATCGGCACTCCCAACGTACGCGCCACGGCGCGCGGTTCGCCGCGCCGCCATGGGGTGGCCAGTCCGACATTCAGCAGCAACAACAGCAACGCGGTCAGCGGCACCGTCATTTGATTGAAATACGGTTCGCCGACGGAGATCCGCGCGCCACGCACCGCCTCGACCGCTAACGGATAGAGCGTCCCGAGGAAGACGACGAAGCAGAAGCTGATCAGCAGGAGATTATTAAAGAGGAACAGGACTTCGAGGCTGAACAGGTGTTCAATCTGTCGCGGTTGGCGAAACAGCGGCCCGCGCCATAACAACAATGCGACCGAAACAATGAGCGTCACGCCGATGAAGCCTAAGAACAGCGGACCGATGCCCGATTCGGTGAACGAATGCACGCTTTCCAAGACGCCGCTCCGAGTCAGAAATGTTCCGAGCACGGTCAGCAGAAACGTGATAATCGCGAGCGCCAAATTCCAGACCGGCAGCAAGCGCCGCCGTTCCTGGACAATCAGCGAGTGGACTAACGCAGTGGCCGACAACCACGGCATGAAGCTGGCGTTTTCCACCGGATCCCAGGCCCAATAGCCGCCCCAACCGAGCACGGCGTACGACCACCACGCGCCTAACATGATCGCGAGGGTCAGAAACGACCACGTCAGGATGGTCCAACGACGGCAACGTTGCAGCCACATGCCCGACGTGTCGCCATCGATGAGGGCCGCCACGGCGCACGCGAAAGGAATCGTGAAGCCGATATACCCGAGATAGAGAAACGGCGGATGGATCGCCATCAGCCAATGGTTTTGTAACAACGGGTTGGGGCCCGGACCATCGGTCGGGAGCGGCGTGACCGGAACGAACGGATTGGCGGGCCCGGCCAACACCACCAAGAAAAAGAGCTGGACGGCCAGCAACGTGATGCCAACCCACGCGGCGAAACGGAGCGGTGTGGCACGATTGCGATACGTCCACGCGGCGCTATAGGCGCACAGCACCCATCCCCAAAAGAGGATCGACCCTTCGAGTGAACTCCAGAGTGAAATGGCGCTCACCCATCGTGGCGTCGCCCGACTCCCGACGTGGGCCACGTAACTGACGGAGAAGTCGTTGGTGAGCAAGGCGCGCACCATCGCGAGCGTGGCGATGGTCAGCAAAATGAACGTGGCATAGACGGTCGCGCGCCCGAACGCGGCAGCATTATCAGAGTCCGCACGTCGTGCGGCGACGAAAAAGAGCATCCCCATCAGACAGAGCGCCGCGGCCGCGATGACGCAAATACTCCCGAGTGTGGCGGTTGCGAGGATCATGGCTGCGGCGCCGTTTCTGCCTGGCCCGCCGGCTGATGGATCGATTTATAGAGTTCTTGTGGCATCTCTCCCTCGTCCGGCGGTCGGTATTCATTGCCGTGCTTCACCATCAGACGTTCGGCGCGAAAATGGCCGTCCGCCTCCAGCGCGCCTTCAACGACCACGCCCATCTCCTCTTGAAACATCTCCGGCGGCGCCTTGGTGGTCACAACCGGAATTTGCGTGGCGGTGTCGGTCACTAAGAAGGTCAACACATTCGCATTGAATTGAATGCTCCCTTTCGCGACCATGCCACCCAGCCGGACGGAATTCCCGACCGCTGCGGCGCCTTTGGCTTGCAGCTCCGTCGGCGAGACGAAGTAGACCAAGTTTTGTTCCAGACCACCCCACAACACATAGCCCAGCCCGCCGCCGATCAGCGCGATGAGTAAGAGGGTAAACAACGTTCGTTTGAGGTTCATAGTTGCTCACTTTATGTGGTGGCTAGTGACTGGTGACTCGTGGTCCGTTCCCCAGCCACCAGTCACCAGTCACTAGTCACCCTTTTCCCCCTCCGCCACAGACTCACCCCATAGAGCCCGAGGATGCCCCAAACAACCGCATATGCGGCAATGACGTATGGCCAACCACCGTGGATGGGACCGTTCATAGACTCTCCTGGATGCGCGCCACTGGTGGCGGCGCGAATCGGGCCGCTTCTCCGGCGGCGCGGCGTTGTGCGAGGCGCGTGCGGGCGATCACGAAGACGATCGCGACGGCCAACATCGCGAATGCGCCCAAGCGCAGACCGTAGACCATTTGCGGGTCCATGGTGCTCGGACTCGATTGCACTTGGTGGAGGCTCCGCCACCACTTCACGGACAGATAGACGATCGGCACGTTCAAGAAGACCAGCAGTCCGACACCGGCAGAGACTTTGGCGCGGCGCTCCGGATCGTCCATGAGTTGGCGCAGCACTAAGTAGCCCGTATACAATATGCACATCAGCGCGGTCGTGGTGAGGCGCGGATCCCACGTCCACCATACGCCCCACGTCGGCTTGCCCCAAATGGAGCCGAGCGTCAACGCAAGTGCGGTGAAGACGACGCCGACTTCTGCCGTGGCCTCCGCGACATGATCCCACGCCGCGCGGCGTTGCAGCAGATAGCCGATCGAGACAATGAAGTTGGTAAAATAGCAGAGCAACGCCATCCAGGCCGCGGGGACATGGACGTAGAGGATACGATAGACATCCCCCATCAGCCGATCCGCCGGGGCCTGCGTGAGTCCCCAATAGTTTGCGTACGCCAACGCGCTGAATGCGACGACGACGCCCATTCGAAATTTCATAATGAATCTCCTTCTCACCCACTCTCAAACAACGTTCCCGCACAGAGCAGCGCGCCGACGCCTAATACCAGATCGTAGACGGCAAGCAACCGCAGCCACGCGATTTGTTGCCCGAACGGGTCGGGGCTCATCGCAAACTGCGTCGCATGCACGGCCGCCAGCAGCAACGGGACCATCATCGGGAACAGCAGCAACGGCAACAGCACTTGGCCTTCCCGCACTCGCGCCGTCAATCCCGCATAAAACGTGCCGACGCCGGCGATCCCAATCGTGCCCAGCGCCAACACGCTGACCAAGCGCCAGCTCAGTGTCACGTCGAACAAGACGGCCATCGGGAGCAACAACGTGACCCCAACCACGAACAGCAACACGAGATGGGCCAACACCTTCCCGACAAACAGGAGCCGCGGGTCCACACCGGTCAGCAACAGCCCCTCCCACTGCCCCGCCACCATTTCACGGCGAAAAGAATGCTCCAACGTCAGGATCGCCGTAAAAAAGATCGCGAGCCAAAAAAGTCCCGCAGCGATCCGCCGTGCGACGTCCGGATCGACACTCAACGCGAAGCTGAACAGTAATAACAGCATCAGGCCGAACAGCACGACGGAGAGGAGATGATGCACTTCGCGGAGCTCCACGAGCACGTCTTTATATAGCAATGCCAGCAACGTGCGACCGATACGCGTCATCGGGCCTCCACCGGTCTGGCGCCCGCCACGGAGGCTTCATGCAGACTTCCGGCGCGTACGTGCACGACCCGATCGGCGTGGCGCAACACCTCGGCATGGTCGTGGCTCGCAATCAGCAGCGTCGCCCCGCGCGCCCGCCATTCGGCAATCAGCGCGTCGAGCAACGCCCGACCTGCGGTATCTAATGTAGGATGGGGTTCATCCATCAGCACCAACTCCGGCTCCTCTCCCAAACAGAGCCGCGCCAACGCCACGCGCTTTTGCATCCCTTCCGACAGCGCCGCGGTCGCCAGTGATCGGACCGCCTCCAGCCCAAACCGTTCCAACAGCGCCGCAATCGCACGGTCGCCATCCGCCGCGCCCATGCCAGTCAACGTGGCCATCAGGCGGAGTTGTTCGGTCACGGTCAATGCCCCATAAAGTTGTTTTTCGTGACTCAAAAAGCGGAGTCGTCGCCGAATGGCCACGCGCGCGGTGTCGGTGGAGAGGCCAAACACACGCACCACGCCCGCCGACGGAGACAACAAGGTCGCGATTAATTTTAACAATGTCGATTTTCCTGAACCGTTCCCCCCGAACAGGGCCACGACTTCGCCACGCCGCACGACCAAATCGGCATGCGCCAAGACCCAATGCGTCCCGAATCGCTTACCGAGATCCGCAAGCTCAATCACCAACTGCGAAGAATGTGGAAGTGTCACGACGTTGCCGATCATTCAGTAGTGCCCAATTATTCCGGACATGACCACACCACCATGTTTCCGCTCAGGTTGTCGAATGAAAAAAATACAGACGGCGCGAGGGACGAAACACCTCGCGCCGTCTGCCCAGCAACATCTCCGCTTAGCGCAACGTCGCGTTCGGGTAATCGGTCTTATACGTGGTCGAACTGCTGTCGCCTTCCACCAAAATGCTGACCGCCTTGTACGTTTCCTGCAACACTTGCACCGTGTACGCCGCGTTGTGAATCCCGAGACTGCCGTCCCGCACCACGCTGTTGTAGTTCCAGACCGCGCGCCGCATCGTTGCGCTCGCGTCGAGGAAGTTGCACTGTTGATAATCGTCACGCGTCAGCCCGGCCTTCACGTTGGTACACGACCCCGTCCCAGCGGCCGGCTTACAGGAAGTCGAGGTAAAGCCGCTGCAACTCCCCGTCCAACCGAGCGCGCCGACGGTAATCACACCACTCGACTCCGTGGTTCCTATGTTCGTATTCGTCGACGTCGTGGACTGATTAATATTCGCCGTGTCGAGCGCCTTCAACTTCGTCGAGACGTTCAGCAACAATCCCTTCACTTCGTCTTGCACGCCTTCTTGGCTCCCGTCGCCGTCGTAGTCGGCCCGCGCGGTGCGATTGATCTCGGTCAGCGAAGAGTGACACGCGGTACACGCACTGACCAGCTCCAACTCGCCGGCACTCTCCGACTCCGATTCGCCCTCTTCCTCGCCGCTCCCGGCCAAGTGGCCGATGCTATGCCCGGTGCGCAGTTTGAACGCGTGGCCGCCGAGATGCTGGAAGCCTTCGGCCGTATTCGTGGGACCAGTCGCCATATGGCAGGTGATGCATTTGTCGTTGGTCGAAGACAACGTCGTATCGCCCGTGACGCCGGCCAACGTGAACGATGACGACGTGTGGAACGAGTTCTCATCCAGCGTCAGGTCGTTGGTGCCGTCGCCATTCAGATCGGCAATGGCCTGCTTCCCTTCCAGCATCGGCGACTGGACATTGTAATGGTACCCGCCGCGCCAATATTCCGCTGCGGTCTGGGCATGCGTCGTGCATTTCGTATTCCCGGAGTCGCTGGACCCGGTGATCCCGTCCGCGTCGGTGTCGCAATCATATTCGTCGTGCGAATAATTCCCGTCGTGACACGTGTAACAAACGGCGGCCTTGCCGGCATCGACCGTGGAGCCGTCGGCAACCATCGTCACGTTGCCCGCGCGGCGCAACTGCTTGGCATTCGCCGCGCTATGCGGGTCGTGACACGCGGCGCAAGTGATACCGGGGAACGCGCCGGTTTCGGTGACTGCCGCGATGCCTTCATCACCCTCTTCCACATAGCCGATGAAACCCTGGGCCGCGTGGCATCGCACGCAGCCGGTATTCGATACCCAGTAACTCTGATACGCGCCGCTCCCATGCACGACGCCGGTCGAATTATGGGCGGAATTGATCCACTCCGCTTCCTGCTGATGGCACTGCCCGCAGACCCCATACTGCGACGCCGAATATTTGGTCCGCAACGGATCGCCGGTATGTTGGTCTCCGGGACCGTGGCAGTTCTCGCACTGCACGTTCGCGAGTTTTGCCACGGTCGCGTATTGCGAAGTGAACTCGCTGAACGTCATCCCGGCCTCGGGGAACGTCAACCCGGCCGTCGAGGCCAAGTCGTCGAAGCCGCTGTTACTCGCGTCGTCGTTGTATCCGACGGTATGATACTCCCAGAGATACGGCGTCGGCGCCAACGTGTCGTAGCTATCGACCGAATTTTCGAACTTGGCCGCATGCACGGTGGCCGCCCATCCGGTCGCAACATCCGGCTCGACCGTGCCGTCGTGACAGTTCGCGCACTGCGGCGAAACGGCGGTCGTGCCGCCGACGGTCCCGACGCCCACCCAACTCCCCGCGTTGATCTGGATGCTGCCGGACGCGCTCGCCGAGGTGCTGGTATAAGTCACGGTATACAAACCGGCCACATCGGGCACGAACTTCGGCAGCTCGACCGTCGACGTCGTCGCACCGCTATCCATAAACGTTGCCGAGGATCCGGACGGGCGACTTAAGCTCCACGACCAATCCGTAATCGCCGTGGCCGGCGCCTTCAAACTCGGACCCGAAAGGATCACGCTCGTCCCGAGACCGACATTCGGCAAACCGGACGTCGTGTGAATCTCGCTGCCGCTATCTTGCAAATGGACCGTGAAGACTTCTTTATCCGTATTGCCCGAACTATCGGTGACTGTGAGCAAGAAGACTAATTTCAGATCGTCCCGCGAGATCGGGAGGAGTTGCCATTTGAATTGATCGCTGCCGGTCAACGACAGGAAATTCACGTAGGTCGGCGCGGTAAAGCTGAGCGTCGCGGAGGCCGCTCCACCCGTTGCAGTCGCGCTCGGACCGCTGATTTGTTCCCACGCGTACGAGGCCACGCTCCCTTGACTGGTCTCCGCTGACAGTGCTGCGGAGTTTCCCAAATCAACGACATATTCCGTCGCCCCGAAACGCGTCCGCGTACTGACGCCGGATCCCGCAGCCACCGTCGCCACGACCGACTTCGCCGTGATCGTGACCGAGTCGGTACTCGCGCCGCTGTTCAGCGAGAGTTGCACGACATAGCTGCCGACCACATCGGGAACGAAGGTAGGCGTAAGCGAATCCGCGCCACTCAGCGCCGCGCTCGAGCCACTGGGGCTGGACGTGAAGCTCCAGGCCGGCGTCGCGCCCGCGGTACTCCCGCTCCCATCCAACGTGACCGTGGCCCCGAGCAGCGCGTCTTGGTCCGCACCGGCGCTGGCCGTCACGCTTCCGCTGCTCCCGCCGCTGCTGCCGGTCCCGGTGTCGCTGGTGCCCGAGTCACAGGCGCCGAGCCATATCCCGGCCAACAACAGCACCATGGTGTGGAGGCTTGCACGGTAGATGGTTCGTTTCATAAATCCTCCCTTTGACATTACTGTGTATGACACGTGGTGCACTGTTGCCCGTTGTCCGCATGGCGCAGCGGGGTGTGACATTGACGGCAATTGGCATTCGCCCCGTGGAGCGCGTTCAGCGGCCGCGTCGGCGCGGTGGCGTGCGACGGCGCGCTCGCATGGCACACGGCGCAATTTTGGGCGCCCGCGGAGCTGAGCGGCCAGTGACAATTCAGACAATGTTGATTGCTCGACGACCCCCACGCGGCCGTGTGGGTGATCGGCGCGGTATTCGCATGGCAGCGTTGGCAGAAATCGGCGCCGCGATGGCAGCTGAAACAACGCGTCCGATCCAACACGGACGTCACGGCGTGCCCCTTCACGCGCCACCATTCGGTGTGGTCGCGCGGCGCCTCTTGCTGATGGCACGTGCTGCAGTGGGACTCGTTGTGGCACACCAGACAAGTCGAGTCGGTCTTCAGGCCGGACTGCCGGATCCAGTTCCCATGGTCCTTTTCCCACGCGGAGTCGTGGCCCTGCGGCCTCGTGGCGCGCGAGCGGCCGTCGTCGTGGCACTCGCTGCAGGCCTGGTCTTTCGCAACCGCCGGATGCGAAACCCGACCCGATTCACACTGCTTCACCCCAAGGGTCAGCGGCAAGAGTCCGACGAGCAGGAGTGCGAAGCGTCGCATTAAAATCTCCAGAGCACACGGGTGTCGACCGTGTGAAAATTGCTGACCGCATTATGTTCGAATTCGTAACCGAGCCGCGCTTCCAAGTGTTTCCCCATCCGCGCCCGCACGCGCGCGAAGACCGTTTGGACATCGGCCGATTCGTCGCCCGCGAAGACGTTGTAGCGATACAGATAATACGCCGTCCCGGCGGAGAGGCGCACTTTGCGGTCCGCCAATTCCTGCGAGACCGTGAACGTGCCGCCGAAGTTGTTGTTCTTCAGCGTGCTGTCGGCACCGTGATAGTAGTCACCGGTCGCGGTAAGACTCATGCCGTGGATTGGCGCATCCGTCGTCGTCAGTGAAAGGAAGCCGCGTTGATAGCCGTGATTGAATGCCGAGCCGGCTTGGGTGTCGTCCAACGCGCGCATGCCGCCGCCGGCGTCGATCGCAAAATGTTCGCCGAATCCCTTATGCGCGGTCAGCGTGCCTTCGGTGTACGGGACCAAGAGTCCCGAAAATCCGTACGCGTCCAACTCGATCACGCGGAACGCGTAGCCTTTGAGCAGTCGATAGACGTCGCCACGGACATGGAACTGTCGATCGGGGAGCCGAAACACGACCGATCCGCCGACATCGCGGACGTCGTCGGAGAAGCTGGTGAAGCGCGACGCAAGCGAGAGATACGGCTTCGGGTCCCACCAGATCGACGCGCCCATTAAATGATCCGCTTGGTCGCCGCTCGCAGCCCGAAAACCGGAGACGGAGTCTTTGACATAGACGTAATCGGCGCGGACACGCAGATTCGCACGCGGGTCCCATTGCAGCGCGCCGCCCGCCAACCAATCGCCCCAATCGAATCCCATCTGATTTTCGAATTGGTGGACCGGCACGCCGCCGAACGCATACGCAGTGACCCCGGCGAACGGTTTCGATTCCAGATGCACGCCGTCGAAGTACAGCGATTCGAATTCGAAACGGTGTTGCCGGCCGAACCGCAATTGCGCCACCGGTCCCAATTGGTTGGCCGTCAGATAGGCGTAATAGAGCCGCCCCACGCCCGTGCTGGAAAAACTGTCGTAGACGCCGCGAAATGTGCGGTCGGTGCCGACGCCGTTCAAGTCGAGCAGGAGACCGCCGAGAAAGGAACCCGAGAGGCGATCGGCCGACGCGTTCCCGACATCGAGCGTCAGCGTCGACTCCAAGTCGTGGTCATACGCGCCACTCCCCTGCCGCAGCTTGTAGTGATTACTCCAATTGCCACTGAGTGTGGGGGCCGCGACCGCGACCGAACTCGAGAGTCCGAGCAGACATCCGATGCAGATCAGATAAACCAGCCGACGTGCCACATCTCCCCCAGGGGCACCCCACTACTGGGGCAGTTTTTATTGCAAGAGCATGGCAAGCTATATGACGGGCAGCGGACGCATGCATGATTTCTATTTGTTTGGCATCCGGTCGACCGCTGCGCGCAAAAAAACGCCGGGCGCCCGTATCGCACGCCCGGCGTGGTGATGCGCACTCTGTTAGAACATGGCCCGGATATTCAGCAGCAACTCATGTTGCCGTCCCGTGGCCCGCGCACTCATCTCTTCGCGCGCCGTCAGGCCGATCCGCATATTCTGTCGCGGCATGTAACTGACGTGCTCCGAGACCTTATGGTACTCGGCCCCGCTGTTCGCGGTGTCCTGGACTTTATCGTACTGGAGCGCCAGGAACCACTGCGGATTCAGCAGGTACCCGACTTGCCCACTGAAGCCGTGTCGCTTGTTCTGCGCCCCGGCGAAGTCGTAATTGCGCTCCTTCTCCATGAAATAGGACGCGATCACGTCGAGATCTTTCCAGCGTAAGTTCGCCGCGCCGGAGTAGGCGTAGAACGTGTTCTTGACTTGGGCCACGGCCGGCGTCTCCGCCCCGGAAACGGCGGTGTCGCGCCCATGCATCCCCCACGCCGTCACGGAACTCCCGGCGAAGTCCCCATCCGGGATTTCGAAGCGGAGCGTCCCGAAGAAGTTCTTATACTGATTCGAGTCGACGAATTTCGACCCGTTCGCCACGCCGACGGAATATTGGAAAAATCCCTTATAGCCGTACACCTCGATCGCCGGGGTGGGGCTCTCCAGCCGAATTTGGTCTTCCGGGGCCAACGCAGCCGCAGCCCCAAGGCTGGTCCGCGCGTTCGTGGCCGCGATGTTGATATTCGGGATCATCCGGAGCCGGCCGGTCTGGGCGTGCCAGTTCATCATCGAGAGCTTGCCTAATCGGATATTCAACAAGCTGGTGTGGAACAAGTTGTGATACCCGAGCGTGAACCAATTGATATGGGGCACTCCGGCAGTGCTGTAGGTCGTGCCGTTTTCCCCGTTCATCTCGACCTCGGCAAAGATCGAGGCGTTCTTGAAGATCGTCCCGGCCACGAAGAACTGGAGCCAATTCGCCGCGCCGAAATTGTAGCGCAGCTTTTGCGTCCCATCGATGTTGAGTGCCTTCGTCGTCACCTCGACCGGGGTAAAACTGATCCGGAAGCCGAATAAGTTGCTGACCTTGTCGATGAACGTCAGGTCGTCGATCTTCTCTTTGGTGTCGTCGCCGTCTTCCGTGTCTTCGAATTGATAGCCGTTCCGCGCGAACTTCTCGCCGATGTAATTCAGCCGCGGGAAGGCCGTATGGCAAGTCTGACACGCCACGTTATATTTCCGCGCCCATTGCGCCACGGCATTTGCGGATTGCATATCAACCGCAGCCGGTGTGACCGGGAACCAATCGGTCGCCAAATACGACCGCGCCGGACAGGCGTCGTCCGACCAATGGATCGTCAGGCTCATCCCGAAAAACACCGCCACCGCCAGCCCCAACCCCAGCAGCCACCTTCGCTTCCGCCCCTTCTGCATACGACCCCCTTGGTGAAAAAGTTTGGAACTGACTACACGAATGTCCGTTTGAATGGCTACCTGTATATTAAAGACCCGTCATCTGTCGTCATGACCGACACAACGCACTCACATGATTGTCGTCATTTTGCTACCCACGCTTGATGTACCGTGTCGTGGGGCCTTGACCGATCTTTTGCAAATACCCTGCACGCAACAAACCTTGAATCAGTTTCTTCGCACTCGTCCCGCCGATATTACCGAACGCTTCAATCTGCCGTCTGGTAATTTCCGCATTGGCGGCAAAATAGTGATCCAGCGCTTGGCGGACTTCAGGCCGTTCCACCGCGCCGCGTGGCCGTCGAAACACGACCTTGACCTGGTCGTGATTCGCCTCGAAGGTCGGTGGAGGATTATTGTTCTTCTTGAGGGCCCGGCGCATGAGTCGCACCCCCTGCCCCAGTTCTTCCGTCAGCCCCAACGTCAATAAGGCATGCATGATCTTCGGATTCCGCGAGTAATGCCGGCGATCCATATTTTCCAACGTGATCATGCTGGGCAACCCTCCTGCACTGATCACTTCCAGCCGGTCCGGATACCAACGACATTCGTTCCGCAACCCGGCGATGCGATAATCGCGATGGGCAAAGGCATTCAACAAGGCCTCGCGGATCGCGGCCTCCGGATATCGCTGTTCCTCGTGGCGACGCAGCCCACGCACCCCCCTCGTGATGTTGTTGTACGGCCGGATGAGTTCCATGAGTCGATCCAACAACCGGACCGCCGGCAGCGCGATATCTTCTCGAAACGTGTACATGCGTCCTTCCGCACCGTATTGCACGAACGTGAAATCGCGCTGCAATAAAATGTCGTCGCCGGATTTGCCAAAGAGGATCAATGCCCCAGCCCGGATTTTGAATTGCCCGTGTTCCTGTTTTGCCAAGCCGGCTTTGATCAAAAACTCTTCGAGATGCAGATCGCCTCGCACGGAGGTTGCCGCGCGGCGAGCCACGACATATTCTTGCAGTGCTGCGACATCGAGCGCTTCCAGGCCCATGTCGAGCAGGCGTTCTTCATACGACACCTCGGATTTCGTTTCTGCCAGCCGTAATAATTCCTCACCCAGCACCCGCTTATCCTGCGTCCCGACCCGAATGTAGGTCTGTCCCGCTGCCACGGAATGGAGATGGCCACTCTTCTCGATACGGATCTTCAACACCGCTCTGCCTCGACTCACCGGAATCCGCTGTAATGAGATCGGCACCGGGGGCGAACACCCCTCTCGCGCCGCATTTTGAATATGATCCAACACGGTTGATGTCACCGCCAGACCTTGAATCAGTCGCTGATCGGTCACTCCAAGATAGATCGCGCCCCCCTCCGTATTGGCAAGGGCCGTCATCGTCACAGCGAGCTCTTTCGGACTCACGCCGCCGGAATAGGATTTAAATTCAATAAGATCTGACTCTTCCGCTGGAATGATCCCTTCCGAATCAGTCATGGATAACTTCTAACATATCGGTCACAATCGGTCTACACTGATAAATATCGGCCGCGACCCCAGCGCGCAACCTGATCTGTAATGCCTGCGGGGATTGAGGACCGTAGCAATCACTCTACTCTTCGACCCGCTCCGTCACGGCCGCAAAAGTTGTCTCCGCAACAGGTCGACGATGGAGCACGCCCATGGCCCACAGCGCGGGTGCAGAGCCTGTTTCTACCCGCGCTTGATATATCGTGTCCCAGGGCCTTGACCGATCTTTTGCAAATACCCTGCACGCAACAAACCTTGAATCAGTTTCTTCGCACTCGTCCCGCCGATATTACCGAACGCTTCAATCTGCCGTTATGCTCTAACACGAGCGGCGTCACCGCCACAACGTGGATCAGTCGCTGATCGGTCACCCCAAGATAGATCACGCCCCCTTCCGTATTGGCAAAGGCCGTCATCGTCACGGCCAGATCCTTCGGGTTCACACCGCCGGATTAGAGTTTTTCGACAAGCCCAATACCGTTATTCGAGGAAGGTGGGGATCTGGCGGAGGAACTCCTGGATTGGGATGATGTCGATCCCTCCCTCGCGCATTTTCCGGTTCCCGCCATACACACAACAGGCGGAGGCCATCGGATAGTCTTTCAGAAAGGCACGTAGGCCGGTGAGATCGGCGGGTCGAATCTTGGCCGCCCGTTTTACCTCGAGCGCCTTGATGCCCCGCGGTCCGTAACAGATAAAATCCACTTCCGTTCCTTGAGACGTCCGCCAGTAATAGAGGTCATATCCATAGTGATAAGAGTCGTTGAGCGCCCGCAGTTCTTGGAAGATCAACGTTTCGTATGCCACGCCTTCGATCTCTTCCGGTCGATCCAGGGGACCCTTCGGGCGCAGCGTGCGATACACGCCGACATCAAAGAAAAAGAATTTGGGATGGGCCACGAGTCGGCGCTTGGCGCGCTTGGTGAAGGCGGGGAGCCGCACGGCCATCAATAAGTCTTCCACGATCCCGAAGTATTGTTCGACAACCTTCCGCTCAACGTGGCAATCATTGGCAACGGCCGAGATGTTGAGGACGCTTGCTTGGGAAAAACTTGCGGCCTCCAGAAAACGTGAAAAGGCCGCGAGGTTCCGTGTCAGGCCTTCCTGTTGGACTTCCTCCCGCAAGTAGGTCCGAATGTACGATTCAAGATAGCGCGTGGGATCTTCCTCAGTGTAGGCGCATGGAAGGTGACCATGGCGCACGGAGTGGGCCAACTCGAAATCCGCGCCCAGCTCCTGGACCGTCAGTGGATAGCACAGGAATGTGAGGGCACGACCGGCAAGCAAGTTGACGCCTTTCCGCCGGAGTTTGCGTGCGCTCGATCCCGTGAGAACGAATTGTCGACGATCACGTTCGATCAAACGGTGGACTTCGTTCAAGAGTTCGGGGATCCGTTGCACCTCGTCGATGATCACGGCGTATTGAAAGCCGGTAGGGATCAACTGTTCGAGCCGACTCGGGTGGGCGAGAAGGTCGGCGTAGAGCTCCGATTCGAGCAGATCAATGTAGAGGGCGTGAGGGAATTGCGCACGGACCCAGCTCGATTTTCCGGTGCCGCGTGGTCCAAACAGAAAAAAACTCTTCTTCGGTGGGGTGAGCAATCTGGAATACATAATTCCAGATTGCATATATTTTTGGATTTATCAATTCCATTTTGCACAAAGCCCCATCCTGTCGATGATATCCCAATCCTAGAGGAGCACATCTCATTAAACGCCCTACTCTTCCACGCGTTCGGTCACGGCGGCGAATGTGGCGTCCGCAACGGGACGGCGATGGATCACGCCCATGGTCCACGGCGCGTCGCGAGCGATGCGGTATGCGGATTCCGCGTCGGCCGGGTTGTAGTCGGGCGGGAGCGTTTGCAAATTCTTGTCGATCTCGTCCTGAAACTCGCGGCCTTGATAGGTGACGCAGACGGAGAGGCAGTGGATGAACGCGAAGCCGGGATAGCGAATCGCTTCGGTCAGCATTCGGGTCATATGGGCCATGTCGCCGGCATGGGTGCGCGCGACGAAGCCGGCGCCGGACGCGAGCACCAACAGCACGGGATTGATCGGCGGCTCGTCGACGCCGGCCAAGTGTTTGCGCTCCTTAGTGGCGCGCGACGTGGTCGGCGAGGCCTGGCCCTTGGTGAGTCCGTAGATCGAATTGTCCATCACGAAATAGGTCAGGTCCGGATTGCGGCGAATGGCATGCGGGATATGGCCGCCGCCGATCGCGAACGCGTCGCCGTCACCGCCGCACGCGAGCACGGTCAGATCGGGGCGCGCGGTTTTCAGGCCGGTCGCGATCGGGAGCGCGCGGCCGTGGACGCTGTTGAATCCGTACGTGGCGCAGTACCCGGGCATGCGGCTGGAGCAGCCGATCCCGGAGATGACGGCGATTTGTTCGTTGGGGAGCCCGAGTTCCGCAAATGCGCGGGTGAAACTCTTCAACACGGCATAATCGCCGCATCCGGTGCACCAGACCGGATTGCATTCGTTGCGGTACTCAATGGGCTTCCGTTTCGCTGTGGTCATAGGGTTGCTCCTCGTTTTTTTTCAAGGTGGACCGGCGAGGTGACAGTCTCCCTACGGGGGGCACGCGTCGGATTCGGCTTACGCGCCGAATCCGCGCTCACGCTCGCGCGCTGCGGCATCATCAGCATGGATGCAGCGCGCTCCGCGAGTCCCCCCGTAGGGAGACTGTCACCTCGCCGATCATCATTCATATACACTGCGTATGCTCCGCATTCTGACCATGTGCTTCACTCCAGTGGGTGGAAAAGCAAGGACTGTGGAGCCACTTGTTTCCGCCATTTTGCACTTTGCATTTTGATTTTTGCCTTTTTGCATTTTCCGTTCATCCCAACCACTCCTCAACTTCGCGCAACTGAAACGGGAGGCCGCCGGCGCGGCCGAGGCGGCGGGCGGATGTGTCGATTGCGCCCAATGCGCGGAGGTGATGATGGAGTTGGCCTTGGTAGTTCATCTCGACCACACTCACCTGCTGGCGTCCGTGCAGGAAGGCCCGCAACGCGTCGATCGGGAACGGGTGGAGGATTTCCGGAACGAACAGCGCGGTGTCGGGATGGGTCGCGACATATTGTCGGACGACGCCGGCACTGCTCCCCCACGCGATCACCGCGCGCGGAGCGGTCGTGCGCCCGTAGCTGGAGCACCACGCGGCGCTCACTTTCGCGACCGCGGCCAATTTGGCGAAGCGTTTGCGGCTCATGGTTTGGTGTAACGCGCCGTCCGACGACGGCGTTCCGCGTTCGGTGTGTTCGATGCCGGCGATGCTGTGCATCCCGCCGGGTGTGCCGGGGATCGCGCACGCGCTGACGCCGTCGGCGCATTCCAGGTCTTGGAGATTAAAGCGCAGAAACGACTCGCCGGGCGCGGGTTGCGCGGTGCGGCGCGTGCCGCGCGGCAATGCGTCCGTGCTCACCGGATCGATGATCTCGGAACGCTGCGCGATGCTCGCGTCGGACAGGACCAGGACCGGGAGTTGATACGTTTCCGCGCAATAGAACGCGCGGAACATCGTGGGATAGCAATGCGTGACATCGGTCGGGGCCAACACCACGCGCGGGAAATCGCCGTGACCACCGTACACCGCGTGCCACAAGTCCGATTGTTCCGTCTGCGATGGAATGCCGGTCGACGGACCGGCGCGCTGGCAATTCACGATCACCAGCGGAATTTCGGCCATGCTGGAGAGCCCAAGCAGCTCGCTCATTAACGACAGTCCGGGCCCGCTGGTGGCGGTCATCGCGGGCACGCCACCGTAACTGGCGCCGATCACCATCCCCAGCGCGGCCATTTCATCTTCCGCTTGCACTAAACGTCCGCCGACGGTCGGGAGCAAATCGGTCATTTCTTCCAAAACCTCCGATGACGGCGTGATCGGATAGCCGGCGTAAAAGCGACATCCGGCAGCAACCGCCGCGCGCGCGCAGGCCTCGTTGCCGCTGAGCACACTGCGCGGCGCCGTGTGCTCCGCCGGACGCGGCGCCCGCCACGGCAACGTAATGGCCTCGAGTTCCCGATAGCCCAATTCCAATGCCCGCAAATTCGTCGAGATGACGCCCGAACTCTTATGGCCGAACACTTCTTCGACGCACGCCTGCCCGATCGCCAGGTCCCATCCCAGCGTCCGGAGCAATACGCCATACAGCAGCACGTTCTTCGTCAGTTCCGGTAATCCGGCGCGTTCCAAAAGAGCGCCGAAGTCGATCGCGACTTTCGGGCCACCGGCGGCTTGCAACAGCTCCGGCATCGGCTGCGTCTCTTGCCCGTGGAGAATCGCGCTGTGTGTGGTCACATCGAGTTCGCGCACGAAACGCGCTACGTCGGCGAAACGGAAACAGACGACGAGGTCTTTGGTCCGCCCCACCACGCCGATCGGCTCTCGACCGATCGTCACGTGCGCGGCCGATTCGCCGCCGCGGATCTGCGGGCCGTAACTCTGCGTCATCATCCCATAGAGTCCGATCCGCGCCGCGGTGCGGATCAGCATCGCGGCGGTCGCCATCACGCCATCACCGCCGCTCCCGATCAGCGCCAAATGGATTTCGTGTTCCGTGTTCATACCAGTTGCTCCTTTGCTGACACTGGCGGATGCGCCAGCTCTTCCGGTACCGGCCAACTGCCGGGCCGATGCAAGACATACGTCGGACAGATATCCACGCAGGCCTCATTGCACGAGGGACCATAGGCCACACACGCGGCATGGTCGATCTGGATGGTGGTTCCATCCCAGGTGATCGCCTGTGCGGGACACGCGCCGACACACTTTTGGCATGTTGTACAACCGACCATGCACTTCGCGCGCACGGCAGAAACCTTTTCGCGCGCTACGCACGCCAATTCCACACGATGCACGCGCGGATACAATTCCAAAATTTTCTTCGGACACGCCGGCACGCAAAGGCCGCATCCGGTACATTGGGCGGCATCGATCTGCACGATCCCCCACGGTCCGATGCGCATCGCGTCGAACGGGCAGGCGCGCACGCAATCGCCTAAGCCCACACACCCATTTTTGCACATGCGTGGACCGCCGAACGTCAGCGTGGCTGCGGCACAGCTGCGAATGCCGAGATACGCGGCTTGGTCGCGCACATACGCGGTCGTCCCATGACAGCGGAGCACTGCTAAGCGGGCCTCGACCACGCCCGCCGCCTTCCCGGTCAGCCGCGCCACTTCCGCCGCCGTTGCCGCACCACCCGGCACACAGAGCGTCGGCGCGGTCTTCGCCTCTTCGGCCACGGCTTCAGCATACGCGTCGCAGCCGGCAAAACCGCACGCGCCGCAGTTCGCGGAGGGGAGCAAGCCGCGCACACCCTCCACGACCGGATTCGACGGCACATAAAACCGACGGGCCGTGGCGGCGAGGGCAAAGCCGAAGAAGATCCCCAATAACGAGAAGACCACCACACCCCAAATGACGACCGGCATCATAGCCCCTCCGTCGCGGTGGGGTGCTTATGCACGATGGGCCGGAGCTGCGGACCGGGGGCCTCCAGGGTACGCGGTCGACTCGCCATCGAGGCGAGTCGCCGCTCGCCCTCGCCGATTTCGTCATAAGATTCCGCAAGGAGAAATCGGCTGCGAGAGCCCCTGGAGGCCCCCGGTCCGCAGCTCCGGCCGAAGTTCAATCGTACCTGGGGGACTTCTCTCCGATGTAGCCACTCTCCCGTCGGGTAGAGCTCGTGGTTCCCGGTTGGGATTCTTGAAACTGCAGAACGAGCGCCACAGGGGCCCCGCGTCGCAGGCCGCTGGGATAGGGGGGACCCGCTGTTGCGGGGGGGAAGGGTTGGCCCTTCCCTCCTGCGGCCTGCGGCGCGGGGCCCCTGTGGCGCGCCCCCGCCCCTGATACAACGCAGCTGCACAACAGATATTGGGGTACTATTCGAAGTGGGCATCAGTTCCATATTTAGACCTGCAATCCCGAGAAGCCTAAAAATGCGAGGGCAAAGAGTCCGGCTAAAATGAATGCGATCGGCATCCCGCGGAAGATCGCCGGGACCGGTGCTAAATCGGCTCGTTCCCGCGCGCAACTCATCAGGAAGAGCGCTAACGCAAACCCCAGCCCGCTCCCCAACGCCAACGCCAACGACGGCCACAAGCCGCTATTCGCCATCGCGTTCAGCAGCGGCACCGCGAGAATGATGCAATTGGTCGTGATCAGCACGACGTAGATGCCGAATTTCTTGTGCAAGCCACGATGGACCTTTTTCATGATGGTATCGACTAATTGCACTAAACACGCGACGATCCCGATGAAGATGATGATTTGCAAAAATCCCAGATGGAACGTCCGCAATGCGAAGCGATCCACCAGCCACGCCAACAGTCCGGAGCAGAGGCCGACGAGCGTGAACGTCACGCCCATCCCGAGCGCCGTCTCGCGCTTGCGACTGACGCCGAAAAAGACACACAGACCAAGATAGCGCGTGAAGACGAAATTTTGCACCAACGCGGCGGCGAGGATCACACTCAGCACGGTGCTCAGCAACGACGGAGCCAATTCCCACTGGCGATGTTGCGCCAGATCGACGAGCTGATAACTGCCCCGCGTATCCAGCGTGGCCTCGGTCGTCAGCCGCCACGTCGTGGCACTCTCCCCCGGCTCCACGCTAGTCAGCACCAGCGGGATGTCCGGATCGCGCGTCGCCGTCAGCCGCAAATCCTCCACATGCGGCGGCGTCACCGTTGTGAGGACAATATGGTGCGCATCCAGAATATGGATCGGATCAACCATGCGCGCCGCCTCCGCCCGGCAACTTCCCGTTTCCCCAACGGCAATCGATCCAATTCATCGCCGCCATTAATAAGCCGATCATGAAAAATCCGCCGGCGGGCAGGATGAAGAACAGCAGCGGCCGTTCGCTAACCAGCGGAATCCCCCAAATCGCGCCGCTCCCCAAGACTTCGCGCAACGCGCCGATTAAGACCATCGCGAATGCGAAGCCGAGCCCCATGCCGCAGCCATCGACGACCGACGGGAGCAACGGAAACTTGGAGGCGAAGACCTCGAGGCGCGAGATGATGATCGCAAACGCGACAATTAATTTAATGTAGAGACCAATTTCGGCATACACGGTCGGCGCCAATGCGGCGCAGCCTAAGTCGATCACGGTGACCCACAGCGCAATGATGATGGTGTAGACGGGGATTCGGACCTTGTCGTGGATCACGCTGCGGAACACCGTGACGGTCAGACTCGACAAGACTTGCACGGCCAACACCGCCAACCCCATCAGCAAGCCGTTCTTGGTCGACGTCGTCACCGCCACGGCAGGGCACAAACTGAGGGCCAGCCGAAAAACCGGATTTTCCGCGAAAAATCCGCGCCACAAGAGTTGCCGCCATGAGTGCCCCCCGCCGATCGCGGCGGGGGATCCACTCCCCTCTCCCTTTGGGGAGAGGGATGGGTGAGGGGGAGGGATGACCCGATCAGTGGATGTCATATTTATTCCTCCCCCGCGCGTTCCAAAATGCTGAGTCGATGCTGCAAGTGTGCGACGGCCCGTTTGACACCATCAGTCAGCGCGCGGCTGCTGATCGTCGCACCGGTGACGGCATAGATCGGACGATCCCCATCCGCCGCCAGTGCGGCCGCGTGTTGAGTGCGCCACACGTCGAAGGCAACCCCGTCGCGCGCCCGCACTACGGTCAACCACTCTGGCGGAATCGGATCTTTCACGACGCGCAACGCCGCCACGCCCTCGCGGGATCGTCCCGCAAACTGGTGCTTAAACCCGGGCCGGACGATCTCGGCGCCGAGTCCCGGATCCTCTTCATGCGCCACGACTTCCACGGCACGCACGGTAAAATCCGCCGTCAACGCGACAAAAAACCGGATGGGACTCTTGAACCCTTGCTGCACTTCTTCGGTGACATAACCAGCGATGGCCCCTTCCAACCCATGACCGATAAAAAAACGTCCCACGGATTCGGCCCCGGGGAAATGCTCCACCACCCACGCGTCGAGTTGATCGCCGGTCACCGACGCCAACGTCTCCGAACGCGGCGTCCGGTCGATGACCGCTCCCTCCACCGTGACACGGAACAGCTCGCGTTCCGTGAGATATCCAACCATGGAATCTCCACTCCGCCACAGATAGCGCCGAATTTCCGTGACCGCCGCCTCTGCGCCGAGATCGAGCAATTGCCGCACGACCGCCGCTTCGCGCGTCGCGCGCTGCACGCGCGTGATCGGCTCCGTCACGGCATAGACGAGTCCGAGAATGAGCGCCGCCAGCAGACACGTCACCGTGAGGCATCGAGTGATCCGCCACATCTCACGTGTATTAATGATCGACGGTTGACTGCTCACGACTCACACTCCTATTGCTTCTGGCGCCACGCGCTTCGGGCGGAACCATTGATTCAGCGCGGGCGTGACAGCGTTCCACAGCAAGATCGCGTAACAGATTCCTTCCGGATATCCACCCCAGATGCGAATGATGCCGGTGAGCGCGCCGATTCCAAGTCCGAAAATGATTTGCGCCCGCGGCAACAACGGCGCGGTAACGTAATCGGTCGCCATATAGAACGCACCGAACCAGAGCCCGCCGGTCAGGAGATGAAACAACGGCACGTCGGAGGCCAACGCGACCAAGCCTGTGCCGACCAGCACGCTGAGCGGAATATAGACGGAGAGAATTCGACGCCGCAGCAACACCGCCGCGCCGAGCGCCACTAACACGACGGAAACTTCGCCGATCGACCCTGCCCGGAACCCTAGCAGCAACTGCCCGTAATACGCGGGCCCTAACCCAAGCAGCTCCGCCGCGCGCGCCACGCCTTCCAATTTCAGCACTGTGAGCGGACTGGCCGTGGTGACGGCATCCGCCGCCCACCACACCCCAGGCCGCGGCGCGAGCCAGGTCGTGGTCATCGCGAGCGGAAAACAGGCCATCAGAAACGCGCGCGCGACCAGCGCCGGATTGAAAATATTGTAGCCGAGCCCGCCGAACAGCATCTTCGCGAACACAATCCCCATGAACCCACCAATGGCCGGCATCCAGAGCGGCAGTCCCGGCGACAGCGTCCCCACCAATAAGACACCGGTCAACACCGCGCTCCCGTCCCGCAACGTTTGGCGTTGTTGCCGCAAGCGATTGACCAACCACTCGCCGAGATAGGCGCCGACCACACCACTGGCGGTCAATCCCAGAACGCGGACGCCGAACAGATACGTAGCCCACAAATACGCGGGCAGCAGCGAAAGCGTCACCCACCACATGATGGCGCGCGTCGTCTGTCCCGCGTGCACATGCGGACCCGGGGCCAAGCGGAGTCCGGGCGTTTCAGCCATGGACCACCCCCGGCCGCACACCGAGCCCGATCGCACTCCCGGTCTGGAACGCCGCCTTCGCGATTTGGATAAATTGCACCAGCGGCCGCTCCGCCGGACAGACGTAAGCACAACAGCCGCATTCGAAACATTCCCGCGTCCCAAAACTTTCCGTTTCCAGCGCGCGGCCGGCCTCGGTGTAGATCGAAATTTGATTCGGTTCGAGTCCCAACGGGCAGGCATCGAGACACGCCGCACAGGAAATGCATGGCCCGTACGGTTCACGCTGCACATCGTCCACGCGGAGGAACAACAGCCCGCCGGTCCCTTTAATCACCGGCACATCGAGCCGCCCGAGCGCGCG
Source organism: Deltaproteobacteria bacterium (assembly GCA_016210045.1). Classification (NCBI taxonomy): domain Bacteria; kingdom Pseudomonadati; phylum Myxococcota; class Myxococcia; species Deltaproteobacteria bacterium. Next base: position 147,611 of record JACQUX010000024.1, read on the forward strand.
TCCCATCATCGGACCACCGGCAATCACCATCGCCGTGCGAGCATCGAGTCCGCCGCAATGCGCGACGATATCCTGCACTAACGTCCCGATCGGCACACGTAAGTTCATCGGATGACCGATCCCAGGCCCTGTCACCGTCAGCACCCGATCCAACAGCGGCTGTTGATAGCGAACGGCCTGATAACACGCGATCGCCGTGGCCACGTTTTGCACCAAGACACCGACTTGCAGCGGCAGTCCACGCGCCGGAATCCGCCGACCCGTCAGCGCCTCGACCAATTGCCGCTCCGCCCCTTGCGGATAGCGGGTACGGCATAACAACACATCCGGTGCCGGCGAGAGCGACAACTGCTCCACTGCGGCCTGCAACACTACCGCGGCGTCCGACTTGTTGTCCTCGACGCCGATCACGACCCGTTGCGCGCCGATGATCTGCGCCAGCAACCACGCGCCGCGCAACACGTCCTTCGGGCTCTCCAACATCAGACGGTGATCACTGGTGAGATAGGGCTCGCACTCCGCGCCGTTCAGCACCACCGTATCGACGCGGACTCCATCCGGAAGCCGCAATTTCCGATATGTCGGAAACGCGGCACCGCCCAATCCCACGATCCCAGCCGCTTCGATGCGCGCCAACATAACATCGCGCGGCAATGTGGCCCAGGCTGGATCATCAGTGCATTGCGGTGCAGCCGCGTTCGGATCGACTGTGATCACGATCGCCGGAGCCTCGGTCAACGTCGGATGCGGGCTCAGCGCCACGCGCGCCACCGTCCCGGTGACCGACGCATGCACCGGCGCGCCGTTCGGCTCGGCCGTCGCAATCAGTTCGCCGCGTTGCACGACTTGTTTCCGCTTCACGATCGCCTGGGCCGGCGGGCCTAAGTGTTGCGCGAGCGGAATCGTGACTTCCGCAGGGATAAATGTGGTAATCGGCGTCTGTGCAGTCGCTTCTTTGTGCTCCTCGAGCGACACCCCGCCGCGAAGGAATCGGCGCAGTTCGCCGCTGATCCCCGCTTCGTGCGTGCTCATGTGGCATACCTATGGAAGTATATCGCTTGGGCCGGCGGTTTGACGCGCTGGCTTGGGGCCTCACCAAGCAGGTAGGTCGTCGTGCTCAAGGCATCAGCCATCGTGGCCGTCGCGGCTACGACCGTCGTGCTCAAATACGCATCCACCGGCGCGGCGCGCGTGGCATCGAAGAGATGTCCGATCCGCCGCCCATCCAGTACCACGGATTGTTCATAATTGCCGCTCGTCGCAACGCCCGCATCGCGCAGCGATAACCGTTCAAAACAGGAAGCCGCTTCGGTCCCAAACGGATTGCGAATGGCGACCCGCCAGCCGTCCGCCGCTTCGCTCGCGGCATCTTGCGGCACACCGAGCGCGTAAACATTTCCGCCCGCGTCGACCAAGCCATGTTCGACGCCGGCCGCACGCAACGCCGTGACGGCCCGATCGACCGCATAGCCTTTGCCGATGGACCCGAGATCGATCCCCGCACCTTCCCTAGCCAAGCCGACTTCACGCCGCGACCCATCGATATTCAGATGTTGTAGCCCAACCGCATCCAACGCGCGTTGCACGGCGGCGTCGGAGGGATAGTGACGAGACGCCACGCGTCCAGACTGCTGCTGTGTGTAAAATCCGTACAACTGCATGATCGGTAAACACGTGACATCGTACGCGCCGCCACTCCATCCATGCACCGTTCGCGCGACGCCGAGAATGTCGAGCAGCATCGGATCGACCGGAACGGCCGCCCGCCCCGCCGCTTGATTGATGCCATTCAGATCGCTGTCCCGGCGATGCAGACTCATCACCCGATCGACGTGTTCGATCGCCGCAAACGCGGACCCGATGGCGGATTCCGCCTGACTCAGATCAGGATGATGTACCGTGATGGTCACCACCGTCCCGAGTAACGGACGACTCTGACGAACCGCCGAAAAACTGGACCTAAGTCGTTCGCGGATTAGGCCAACACTCCCTAACGCCCCGGCGCACAAACTACCGGAAAGGACTCGGAGAAATTGACGCCGCGTCAGCGGCGATGAGTTCGATGTCATGATGTCTCTAGGATTACCCCCCGCCCCCCGCCCGGCCTATGACCGTGATCACCTGATGGTGATGGTAATGGTCATTAGTTGCCGTCGTCGAACTCCTTTAAGGTGCAGATGAACCCGGGATAACAAGGAGACCGCATGAGCGCTGAAACTGATCGTGAATTCTATGTCGACGCCGATCTATGCACCGGTTGTAATGACTGCATAAAGGCCCTTCCCCAACATTTTGCCGACACCGGAGAAGACACCGCCGAAGTGACAAACTGCGCAGGCGCAGACACCGCCAAAGTCGAAACTGTGATGAAGGCCTGCCCCGGCAAGGCCATTAAATGGAAGTGACACCGCCGGTACCGACCACAACGACCGGGGGGACTTTCATGGACACGATTCGTGAACAATTAGCTCGACACATGACCGACCACGCACTCGAAATGCGCGGCGATGGACGTGCCGGCAGCGGCTTAGTGCTCACGTGGCAGGCGTTCGCCGCATTCGCCCTCTCCGATCACGCATTACATGTCCAAGAGTGGCCGCTGTTCAGTTCCGCCCGCAAAGGGGCGCCCACGCGCAGCTTCCTCCGCGTCAGCCGCTCCCCGATCGAAAAGGCCTCGCCGATCACGCATCCGCATCTCGTCGTCGCGATGGATATCGGTGTCACGGCCATGGTCGATTTCGCGGAAGGCGTCCTGCCGAACAGCGTCGTGATCCTCAACACCGGACGCACGCCGGAAGAAGTCGCGACGCAATTTCAAGTCAGCGGACATATTTTCACCATCGACGGCGACCAGCTGGCGCTCCACTATTTAAAAAAACCGCTCGGCAATATTTCGGTGCTCGCGCTGTTGACAGAGCTCGTGCTCGGCTGGGACGCCAAACGCGCCACGCCGCACCTCATTCACTTGCTCGAAAAACGGCGACTGCCGCCATCGCTAGTGCAACGGAATTGTGAATTGTTCGAGGCCAGTTTCGGCGAATCCCGGTATGTAAACATCGCGGCACAGACGGGCGCCAATCCACACCCCGCGCCGACGTTTCGCGGCTATGGCGACGTGATGCCCGGCGCACAGTCGAATCTCCGCCGCTCTCGCAGCATGCATACCGCCGTCTACGCCCGCACCGGATTCCGCCTGCAATTCGCCGATCCGCAGAACGCCTGCAACGGCTGCGGACACTGCATCGTAAATTGCCCGGAGAACATCATCGACTTCCGCCCCGACCCGAACGTCGGCGTCGCGGTGACCGGCGCGCAAGTCAGTACGTACTGCAAACTCTGTCGGGAATGTATCGAAGTTTGTCCAAAACAACTCTTTAGCGAAGCGGCCGTTTCCGAAGAAGAGTGGCTGCACGAGGTACCCTCATGAGCGCGACCACTCCCGGCGTGCGCGAAACCCCGGCCGGTGCGATCTACGAGCGCGCCATCGACCTCTCGAAAGTCCGCGCCGCCCACCATCCGTTAGTGCGGGAACGCGCGATGTGGGACGCCGACGGCAACGCCGCCGCAGCGTACGCCTGCTTGCAAATGTGGCGCTGCATCCTGTTCGCAGGTTTCCCGATCACGCCATCGACCAAATGGTTGGAGACCGTCGCCGCGCTGATCGGCGATGGGACCGTACCCCGCAAAAAACTCAAACTGTTGGAAGCGGAACACGCGGTCGCGGACTACTTGGCCGGCGCCGCCGCCGCGTGTCGCGACTTAGTCGTCAGCACGGCCACCAGTTCCGTCGGACTCGACCATATGGCGGAATCCATTCGCTCGCTCGGCGCCAGCGGACTCGGCAACATCTTGCTCGTCGACGTCTATCGCGCTACCGCAAACTATCCCCTCTGCATCGAAGGCGACGCGTCGGACACGCTGGCACATCGCGATGCCGGATGGATCCAAATCTGCTGTCGCGGCGGCCAACAAATTTACGACACCATCCTCCAAGCCCCATGTCTCGGGATGCATCCGGAAGTGCTCACACCGGTGATGCCGGGGTACTTCGGGATCAAAGACAGTCATCGCAGCGGACGCTTGGTCGTGGAGCCGGACACGCAGATCCACGCGTTCCAAGACCGCTGGATCCAGCCCTCTCCATTGCCGGGCCTGCTCAACGGCGATACTGCCATGGGCAATTGCGTCACCTCGGCGTACTTCCAAGGATTCAAAATCGATCAACGCAAACGATTACTGCGCGTACTCGACTTACTGCCGGAAGTCGGCGCCGATTTCGAACGAACGTTCGGACGACCAGGGTTGCAACTCGTGGAACCTGTGCTGTGGCCGAAAGATGATCAGGTCGATCTCGCGATCATCGGCATGGGCCCCGACATTGGAACGGCGGCAGCGCTCTTAAAAGAATCCGGGCTGCCGGCCGGCACCCGCGTCGGCGTATTGGCCGCGCGCCTGCTCACGCCATTTCCCACGGCCGAATATGCGAAGCGGCTTCGCACCGCGAAGACCGTGCTCGTGATGAATCACGCGCATCATTATAGTGCGGGGCATTTGGCGCTCGACGTCACCCAGGCTTGCTACGGCCTCAATCCGCGCCCCACGGTGGTCAGCGCCTTCGCAGGCCTCGGCGGCGCAGCGGTCAGCGACACCACCTGGCAACGCCTGATCGACCACGCGTTGCGCGCCACGCGCGAGGGGATTGCGTTTCCACCACCGGTGATCGCACACGAAGGACAAATCGTATGGACATAACAGGGGCTCGCGTCGCCCCCTCCACCGGCAAAGCCGGATGGAGCCTCCCCCTCAACGCCGCTGTGCGGCTGATAGGCCAGCAGGAAGAGAGACTCTTTTTATGGCTAAATTTTTAGATGTCATCCAACGCGACTCCTGTTTTCAGCCGGGGTCCAGTCTCTGCCTCGGCTGTATGGAAGGCGTGGCGTTTCAGAATATCGGCAAGATCACGGACAACGGAAAGAAAACCGTCTTCGCGCTCGGCACCTTTTGCGGCGAGGTCTCGACGCTCCAATTCCCGAATCCGATCGCGTGGGGACGCGGCACGGAAACGCCGGCAGAATGGAGCAAGAGCTTCGGCATCATGCACCACGTCTTCGAATCCGCACCGAGCGTGGCGGAGGCGATTCGCGACACCGCCGACTTGCTCACCGATCTCGGCGCGTTGTCCGGACCTGTGCAAGTCGCCGCGCTCTCCGGCGACGGCGGCGCGCTCTCCATCGGACTGCGCACGCTGCTGCACACGTTGCATCGCGGCACCCGGATGACGATCTTCGTGCTCGTCAATGAAATCTTCGCCAACACCGGCTTCCAATTCAGCCCCGCCACGCCCCCCGGCGCCGACACCAGCACCACGCCATCTTCGGAACGCTGCGACGGCAACGTCACACTCCCGATCGACTATCTCGGTCTCTGCGTCGCCGCCGACGCGGCCTTCGTGGCGCAAGCGAGCCCCGCGTATCCGAAATATTTCGCCAAGGTCGTGGAGCGCGCGTTCGACGCGGCCGGCACGGCCGTCGTCTTCGTCCCCAGTCCGTGCATCACCGGCTGGAAGTTCGCCGAAGGCGAAACGGCGCAACTGGCGCGGCTCGGCTGCGAAACCGGGTTTTTTCCCTGCTTCGTGAAAGAGCATGGCCGCGTCGGCGAAGTCAAATTTGTGGAGCCGGATCTCGCCAAACGCCCGCGGATCGAGGATTTTATGGGCCCGCAGCGCCGCTTCCAACACCTTATCTATAAAGACCCGAACACCCGCGCCTACACGGCGCGGCCCGGATTTGAAGCCACGCTCGACCAGATCCGCAATTGGATCGCGTCCCGACTCGAGCGACTGCAGCATATCGCGACCCGTCCATAAACACACTGAGGATCAACCATGGATCTACGCGGCAAACGAGTGATGATCTTCGGCGGGGCCGGTCTGGTCGGACGCGCGATTGCGCGGCGGATCGCCGGCGAAGGCATTCGTGACCTGATCCTGGCCGGACTCACGGAACGCGAGGCCGCCGAAGCGGCGGATGCGCTGCGCACGCGATGTCCCACCCTGGCCGTTCAACACTGTTGGGGAAATCTCTTCGTCCGCCACGCGCTGAAAGACATCCCGCCCGGCGCGCTATTGGCCGATCCGACGCATCGCACCACGCTGATCCACGATCTAACCAACCCTTTCAGCCGCGAGATCCTCACCGGCTCCACGATCTTCCAGTTGCTGAACCACTATCGACCGGATGTCTTGATCGACGCCGTTAACACCGCCACCGGCATCGCGTACCAGAACATCTTCGGCACCGCGTTCGAAGCGGCGCAAGCGATCGGCACCGCGAACCGCGACGAAACGACCGACATCCTACAACGGCTGCTATGCACTCTCTACACCCCGCAACTGATCCGCCACGTGCAGATTCTCCGCCACGCGCTCGTCGAACATCACACCCAATTTTATCTGAAGATCGGGACCTGCGGCACCGGTGGGATGGGCTTAAATATTCCCTATACGCATAGCGAAGACAAACCATCGCAGATGTTACTGGCGAAGGCTGCGTTGGCCGGAGCCCACTCGCAACTGTTGTTCCTGATGGCCCGCACCCCGGGCGGCCCGATCATTAAAGAACTGAAACCCGCCGCCGCGATCGCGTGGAAGCGGATCGGCGTCGGACCGATCAGCAAAGGCGGTCGCACGATCTTGCTGGAAGCCACCACACGCGACGACGCCGTTCTACTGCGCGGCACGTTGCAGAAGCGCGCCGCCCATCCGCCGCGCTATCTGCAAGCGGACGGACGGCCCAAGGTCTTGATCGCGCCCCATATCGACACCGGCGAAAACGGCCTCTTCGCGCTCGGCGAATTCGAGACACTCACCGAAGAAGGCCAAATGGAATTCATCACGCCGGAAGAAATCGCGCAATGCGCGGTCTGGGAAATCCTCGGCCGCAACACCGGCCACGACATCGTCGCCGCGCTCGACAACTCCACGCTTGGCCCGACGTACCGTGCCGGACAATTGCGCCAACAGGCGCTGGATGAACTGAACCGCCTGGTCTCCGCATCGGGACTGGAGAGCATCGCGTTCGAACAACTCGGACCCCCGCGGCTTTCGAAACTCCTCTATGAAGGGCATTTGTTGCAGCGCCGTTACCACACGTTCGAAGCCGTGCTCGCCGCCGGCCCCGCCGAACTCGCACACGCGATCGAGTCCGACCTGTTCGCCGACGAAGCATTCCGCGCCCGCATTGTCTCGATCGGCATCCCGATCCTGCTCGCCGACGGACAACAGCTGCTGCGTGGCCAAACCATGGCCGTCCCCACCGACCCGCCCGGCCGCCACGACACACCGCTCGCAATCACCCCGGAGGCGATCGACCGCTGGGCCCACGACGGCTGGATCGACTTGCGCGCCCCCAACTGGGGACATTGGCAAAATCGGTTGCGCAAAATTCTCGCCGACCTCGCCGCCATTCCCCCCAACGAAACCTCGTCCGCCCTCTCCCGCGGCCGCCACTACTGGGGCACCGCCGATGGCGTCCACCCCATCGCCCCCGCCAAACTCGCGAGCTGGATCTTCATCCACGAAGAACACGGCAGTCGGATGAAGGGGTGAGGGTCACCCCCCTCTTTGGAAATGAGGGGGGATTGAAAGGGGGGATTGTGACGGGAAGAGGGTTCCCCCTTAGGTGGAGGATGTGGGTCTGAGCATTTTTCTGCCGGCGTCCGTCAGTCGGTACTGTTGCAATCGGCTGTGGGGTTTGTCGGGGAGGGTCCTTTCGAGCCAACCGGCGGACAGCAAAGGCTCTATATACGCCTTGCGGAAGTGTTCCCGATCCTTGATGCGTGCGGCCTTTTGGAGCTGCTCCCGCGATTGCGGCTCCCGCGCGACCGCTGCCAACACGGCCGTGACTTGCGGGGTGACTTGCGGGGTGACTTGCGGGGTGACTGGTTGAGTCGATCCGACCGACACTCGGAAAGTGACAACCGCCGCGCCGGTGATCTCCGCAAAGATCGGCGCGGCCATCCCGACCTCCTGACACATGGCGATGACGCGGTTCGTTCCGCGTCCCCATTTTTCAATCAACCCGGTGCGGTTGAAAACATCCGCGATCAATGGGTTTCGTTGGACCGAGAGATGCTCTTGGGTCAGGGATTCCGGCGTAATGCCTTTGGGGAAACCTCCCGCGCTCCACACCTCCACACGATCGTCGAAGATCGCCAGCGAAACCGCGCCCCCGGCGATGGCATAGTCCCGGTGGATAAACGCATTGACCAGGATTTCCCGCATGGCATCCGGCGGGATGAGCGACTGTTCCACGCGCCGCATCCGGCCGGGAATGATCTTCGCCGGCATCGGGAAATGGCGCTGACAAAAGATCTCTGCCTCCTCCAGCAACTTGAAGGCGGGACCGCGCACCAGACGTTGATCGAGGAACTCAGCCTTGTCCGTCCCCCGGAAACGAGCCAGGCGCAATTCGCACTGTGGGTAATCCGGAAGGAACGTTTTACCGAAAAGGACCACGGCGGCACGGAGGATGTGCCCATCCGTGCGGAGACCCAACCGGTCCAGCACATCGGGAAGGTTCCGGCCCATGGGGCCGACCAGACGCCCAACGGAGCGGGCAATGCCTACGATGCGGAAGACTTCATCGCGATCGATGTCCTTGAGGGTCATTTCGTCGGCGGGCTGATTCTCCCAACGCCGTTTGCTGTGCGCACGCTCGAAGAGCAATTGCTCGTACTGCTGCTGCGACATCTTGCGCGTAGTGCTGCCGACCCGCTCGTAGGGACGCCCCTCGAAGGTGAAAGGGATGGAATCCGACATCCCCGCCACACGGAGCATGAGGACCTCCCCGCCCTGTTCCATCGGAAGCCGTTCAATCGGAAGGGTGACGGGCGGTTCGAATCGGTCAAGTGCTTGGGCGATCTCGCGGAGCGTTTGATCGGAGACCTGTTGCCCTGCGGCCCAACCGTCGGGTCGGATGCCGAAGAACACCGTCCCGCCGGAACCATTCAGGAAGGCACACAGTGTGCGCATGCCCTCCTTCAACTCGCCGGTCGAACGCTTGAACTCCAAATTCGCGCCCTCTCCTTGACGAAGCAGGCGAGTCAATTTCTTCCTGGTGATGGACAACCTCATACTCATGTAAATTTCCAATCTCTGTGTCACGCCGAACGCACAACAGGTTGGGTTTCTGAGTCGGTATTTCTCAGCATTCCCTTGAACATTCAAGCGGGTATTCTTCATCTTCAAACAACGGCGTCCACCCCATCGCCCCCGCCAAACTCGCCAGCTGGATCTTCATCCACGAAGAACACGGCAGTCGGATGAAGGGGTAAGGGGAACAAATAATGACAGTCACGCATTTTTCGCGTATGCCTGCGGATGTGACGCGACATCTGATCGGAGTCATTGGCAGAGATTGAGTCATCGCATAGGGAGCGTAGCACGATGATCATTCCGCACACCCGCGTGGCCACGTTGCTCTGCCTGCTCTTGTTGCCGGCGCTGTGGTCTGCAGTGGGCCTGGCCGCGGAGAACACCTGCGTCACGTGCCATGAGGGCGTCGCGGGCACCGGTCATGCGGCGCACAATTTCGCCGATTGGAAAAAATCGGTGCATGCACAACGCGGGATTACCTGCGAACAGTGTCATGGCGGCCACGCGGATCAACGCGATGTGCCGCGGGCGCATGAGGGCGTCATTCGCTCCAGCGATCCGCGCAGCCCGCTCTACTTCACGCATATCCCGGAGGCCTGCGGCCGTTGTCATACAGCCGAGTTCGGCGCGTTCAAGGCCAGTTACCACTTTCGCGAGCTGCAGCGCGCCGGGCGGGGACCGAACTGCCTCACCTGCCATGGCGCAATGGCGACTCGCGTGCTGACACCGCAGGAAATGCAGCGCACCTGCACGCTGTGTCACGCCGAACCAACCCAAGCCGAACAAACGTTGGTCACATTGAATCAAGCGGACGCGTTGTTGAAAAAGTGGCGCGCGTTGCTGCGCGTGACACCGCAACCGGAACAGGCCACTGCGTTGGCAGCGGCGGAGCAACGGTATAAAACCGCGAAACAGACGTGGCATGGGTTCCAACTGAGCGACGTCCTGAACACCGCGCGCGCACTCGTTGTGCAAGCGCGGCAAGCGATCGCGGGGTTGGCGCCGGCCGGGGGCACGCCATGACGGACGCGTGCGACGCAAGCCGGCGTCGATTTCTCAAACAATTGACCTTCACGCTGGGCGGCATGATTGCGGCCGGTCTCATGGTCCCGGGCGGCGCCTATTTTCTCTCGCCGTTATGGGGCAGTCGCGAGGAAGACTGGATCGAGATCGCCGATGCCAAGTCGATTCCCCTCGGCGAACCAGTCAAGATCGACTTCATCCATCGGCAAAAAGACGGCTGGGCCACGATTGAAGGTCGCGCCAGCGTCTGGGTGGTCACGACCGACGGCGAACACTTCACGGCCTACGATCCGCGCTGTACGCACTTGGGCTGTCCCTACCGTTGGGATGCCTCCCAACGCGCGTTTCTCTGCCCGTGTCACACCGCCATCTTCAATCTGGAAGGCACAGTCTTGTCCGGCCCCGCGCCGCGCCCGCTCGATCGTTATCCTACGACCGTGACGGACGGAAAACTGCAGATCCGCCCCGTATTAGCGGAACATGGAGACGCCTGATGTGGCGTGCCCTCGCCGACTGGTTCGATGACCGCCTCGCCTCGCGCGAGATCAAACGCGCGCTGTTCGATCGCAAAATTCCGAAAGGCGTCGGGTGGCTCTACACATTAGGCAGCGCTGCCGCGTTTCTCTTCTCGCTCCAGTTCCTAACCGGCGTCTTGCTCGCGCTGAATTACGCTGCAACGCCCGAATACGCATATCTCTCCGTCCAATACGTGACCGAAAAAGTCCCGATGGGCCACTTTATCCGCGGCCTCCATATGTGGGGCGCGTCCGCGATGGTGATCATCGTCACCCTGCACATGCTGCGCGTCTATTTCATGGGCGCGTACAAATATCCGCGCGAAACCACCTGGGTGGTCGGCGTCGTGTTGTGGCTGTTGGTGCTCGGCTTCGGGTTCACCGGGTATTTATTGCCGTGGGATCAGAAAGGCTATTGGGCCACGGTGGTCGGCGCAAAAATCGCGGAACAAGCGCCGTTCCTCGGTACGGCGATTGCGCGGCTGCTGCGCGGTGGCGAACAAATTGGCGCCGTCACACTGACCCGCTTCTACGCAATTCACGTGCTGATTTTGCCAGCCCTCCTCGCGATCGGCACGCTGGTCCATCTTGTCATGGTGATCCGCCAAGGGATCTCGGCCCCACCGGAGCGAAAACAGCAGGCCCGCCATGAGTGACGAACGCGCCGCATGGAAAACTCGTGTCCGGGAACGTTACGAGCAACTGAAGAAACTCGGTCGCCCGTTTTTTCCGGACATCATCGCCAAAGACGCGATCGCGGCCACAGTGCTGTTTTGCGTGCTCATCGCACTGGCCCACTTCGTCGGCGTGGAATTGGCGGGCGTCGCCGATCCGACCGACACCACGTACAATCCGCGCCCGGAATGGTATTTCCTCTTTCTCTTCCAAGCGCTGAAGTTTTTTCCGGGCGCATGGGAACCGGTCGCGGCGATCATCCTGCCGACACTCTGTCTCGTTTTTCTCTTCTGTCTCCCGTGGATCGATCGCGGCCCGAACCGCCACCCGTTCGACCGCCCCATCCTGACACTGCTCGGAATCGGCGCCGTTGCCGGTTTCGTCACGCTGACCGTGCTCGGCATGAGTTCGCCGCTGCTGAATCCCGTCGTTCAACAAGATCCGACAATTGCGGCCGGCAAACAATTGTACGATGCGCTGCGCTGCAATTACTGCCACAGCATTAACGGACGCGGCGGGCTGCTGGCGCCCGACCTCAGCACCGTCGGCGCACGCCGCGACGGCGTATGGCTCGCCCAACATTTCACCGATCCGCAACAGGCCACGCCCGGTTCGCTGATGCCGCGCATGCACCTACTCCCCGAAGAAGTGGCCACGCTCGCGGCCTACATGCAATCGCTCGGCGGCGAGGGGCCATTCTCGGCGCAAGCCCCGGCCCGCTTCGCGGAACACTGCGGCAGCTGCCACCGCCTCGACGGCCAAGGCGGCGATCTAGGCCCCGACCTGAGCACGGTCCACACCTATCGCGATAAGGCGTATCTCCTCCAGTATCTCAGCGACCCCACGGCGCTCAACAAATCCGCCACCATGCCGGGATTCCGCGACACCTTGAGCGCTGCAGAACTCGAAGACTTGGCCCGCTATCTCCTCTCCACGCAACGCCAAGTCGCCCAGTAACTGTATACATTTTGTAAACACTTTTTACCGGCTCCGCTTGTGGTCCCCGATCCAGCGTGCGATCATATCGCTATGAACGACGCACTCAGCAGCCAGGCGCCCGAGATTACGGCCTATACCGATTACATCCGTTATCTGGCCGATCTTGTAGCTTATAAGAAGCAGCACAGCGGTTTCTCGCTCCGCGTCTTCTGCCGCAAATCGGGTTTCCGTTCCCCGAATTATCTGAAGTGGGTGCTCGACGGCGTACGACCGATCGCACTCAAGAGTGTCCACAAATTCGCGGCGGGATTATCGCTCGACGCCCGTGAGACCGAATACTTCGCACTGTTGGTCCAATTTCGGGAGGCGCGCGATCCGGCGGCGCAGCGTCATGCGTATGAGCAGATGCTCCCGGCACAGCGGCGCCGTGCCGGGACACAGACGGCGGACGCGTATCAATACTTAAGTCGCTGGTATTTAGTGGCCTTGCGCGAGCTGGTCGCTGCGCCGGACTTCCGCGACGACCCCGCGTGGATCCGCGACCGACTGGGCCGCGAGATCACGGGCGCCGAGATCAAGCAAGGCTTCGAGACGTTGGAACGACTGGGCCTGCTCCGCCGCACGGCGAACGGTCGCCGGCAACAGACTGCGGCCGATCTGCGGACCGCGCTCGAAGTGCACTCCGTGGCGGCGTTTAATTATCACACCGAGATGTTGGAACAAGCGGCACGCGTGTTGACCCAACGGCCGGCGGCGGAGCGCGATTACCAATCGCTCGTCGCGCTGGTCGACGGCGAAACCGTGGCACTGCTCAAGCAACAGTGTGCGGCGTTTCAACAATCGCTCGTCGCCCTACTGCAAGCCCGCGAACGCACGACCAAACAGGCGCGCGGACGCAAAGAACTGTACGCCTTTAACATCCAACTCTTTCCGTTGGGGAACCCCATGAAACCCAAGGAGGTCTTATGAAACACGTTCGAGGCACCGCACTCGGTCTTGCCTGCTTGCTGCTCGCGGGCTGCGGCGCGGCGACCAGCACCACAACGAGCAGCGACGATGACTCCGGCGTCACGACCGTCGGGAATCCAAGCGGCAGTTCGACGGCATTTTATGATGCCGTGGTCCAAGTCATGCCGGTCTTCGACCGCGCGAACGCCACGCCTGCAGTCAGCAAGACCGTTCCGACGAGTTGGAGTGTCGGCAATCCGCTGTACGAGGCATTTTACCTGCTGCAGGAGTTCAATCCCGATACCGACCAGGGCGTGATCGACACCTCGAACTTGTACAAGACGATGTGGGAAGGTCGGAATTTCTTCTCTAACGCGAAGTCCGAGTGCACGAGCGTCACCGAACAAATCATCGCCTCTCCATTCGACTTCGGCACGACGGCCCTGACGTACAACTGCGCGATGAACAACGAGGGCGCAGACGGCTATGACTTCGGCGGCGCGATCAAGGAATTGGACGCGACCGGAGCAATCGTGCCGATCACGGCGACCAGCCGCACCAGCTTCGCGGCCCCCGTACAGCACGGCGTCTTCGGCTTTGTCTGGGCCGACGATCACAACGAATACGGCGCATTCCAAGGCACGTATAGTGCCGTTACGGACGACCTCGCGCTCGATATCGCTGTGTGGGTCGACTACACCGGCGACAACGACTACTGCTATCGCAATGACATCGACGGCAACGTGGCGACGCATCTCTTCACGTTCCGCGCCGTGAAGGGCAATCTCGTGGCGGGCACTTCGTCGGTCGCGATGGTCGGGAAGGGCTATTCGCAAGGAACCGATCAGTTCTTCCTGTTGAAGATCACGAGTAGCGGACTCGATGGCGCGCGTTATTACTGCATCGGCGCCGACGCCGGCGAAACGGAGTTGATGGCGATGGACGCTGCAGGGACTGCAACCGTCGACGCCAATTGCGCGGCCTTCCAAGCGGACGTGGATGCCTTGACGCTGTTTACCAGCGCGGACTTGGCGTGCAGCAGTGCGGCGTTCAATTCCGGCGGAACAGGAACGACCGCTGAAGGGACCGTCTTCCTCGATTTTGAATAACGGGTCCTAGAGGATACTCCGCGAAGGGGGCGGCGCCGCACCGGCGCGGCCCCCTTCACGCGTACGCCCGTCGTACTGCTCCCGCTGCCATTTGAACAGATAGTACAGATATCCAAACGCGGGACCGAGCAGCACGGCGCCTCCGCCTAAGACCCAGAGTACCGATTGGAGCACGTTGGCCGGCGCGGCGCTGTTGGCGATCGTCAGGTCGGGAACGATCAGCCACGGAAATTGACTGGCCGCCCACCCACCGACCATGCACACGGCCTGCGCCACTACGACCACCCGCGCTACTGCATAGCGCCGCTGCCACAACGCAACGAGCGCGCCGACGGCCACGCCGCCGGTCACGAACTGAAACCCGAGACTCCAACGCGCGTGCATTAACCCGTGATACAACTGCGGCGCCCCATCCGCCGCCAGATATGCGGCCAGCCATGCGAACAGCCCCACATCAATCCCGACCACCACACCGATGCGCCGCAACACCTCGCGCAAAGCCGGCTCCGCAGTTTCGTGCAGCAGATAGACGACCGCCAAATACATACAGAGGCCGACCAACAGCAGACCCACCGCCCACGGGAACGGTTGCCACCACGTGGTCACGTAGTCGGCCACAACGCCGCCCGTAACCGGATCGACGCGGATCCTCCCGGAGGTGACGGCGCCCAATGTCACGCCGAGCATCAGCGGCGTCATCAGACTGGCCACGGCAAAAATCACTTCCCAGCGCTGCCGGAATTCAGCGCGTGGCAAGCCATAGGCACGAAAGACAAACGCGGCCCCGCGCAACACGATCCCGATTAACACCAGCGTCAGCGGAATATGCAGCGCCGTCGTCAGCGTGGCAAAGACCAACGGGAAACAGACGAAGAGCAAGACGACAACGACGATCAGCCAGACATGATGCGCCTCCCAAATCGGTCCGATCGCCTTCAACACTAATTCCCGCAGCGCCGCTGCGTGCGGACCACGCGCCACTAACCATACTGCGCCACCGCCGAAGTCGGCGCCGCCGGTCAGCAGATAGACCGTCAACGCCACGACGATGATCAGCGCCACGACCACGGCGGCCGTGCCGGGATCAGCCATGTGCACCTCCCAGTCCGGCACCGTGCTGGGGCATGCCGTCCACCGTGCGAAAGACATGATACTGGAGCAAGCGCAACACGATCACGCCCAGCAGCGCATAGAGCACGAGGAAGAGGAGAAAAGAACTCCACAAGTGCGGCACCGGAGTCACCGCGTCCGCAGTGCGCATGATCCGGTAAATAATCCACGGTTGCCGCCCAACTTCGGTGACCGTCCATCCAGCTTCCAACGCGACGAATCCGGCGACACCACATCCGATGACCAAACGAAGAAACCACGGCGCCCGCGGCCACGCCTTGCGCAGCCCACGATACGCCAGCCCGATCACGGCCGTGAGCACCAGGAGCGTGCCCATCGCGATCATTAACTGAAACGCCAGATGCACCACCACGACCGGCGGACGGTCCTCGGGCGGCAATTCGCGCAATCCTTGGACCACAGCTTGTCGCTCCCCATAGGCCAACCAACTCAGCATCCCGGGTAGTTCGATCGCGCAACAGGTTGTTTCTCGCGCCGCATCCGGCCATCCGCCGATCCGAAGCGGCGCACGGACGGTCGTGTCCCACTGCGCCTCCATCGCCGCCAATTTCATCGGTTGTCGCTCCGCCGTCTGCTTCGCCAACCAATCACCCGTCAGCGGCTGCAACAATCCACTCAACAACGCCACGCCCAACGCAATCCCGTATGCCCGCTGATGGAGCGGATGCAGCGGATGGCGCAGCAACATCCAGGCATGAATCGCGGCCACGGCAAACCCAATCGTCACGAACGCCGCGACGACCATATGGAGGCTGTATAACAACCATCCCGGATTCCACATCGCCGCCCACGGATCGATGTCGACGAATTGTCCCGCTTCGACACGGAATCCGGCGGGCATGTTCATCCACGCATTCGCGCAAACCACAAAAATGCCGGAGAGCGTTCCGCTGCCGAGCACGGCCACGCCGCACAGCCAGTGGAGCCGCGGCCGCAACCGGTCCCATCCATACAGATAGATTCCGAGAAAAATGGCCTCGAGGAAAAAGGCGAACCCTTCCAACGAGAACGGCATGCCGATCACCGGTCCGGCATGACGCATGAAGTTCGGCCACAACAGCCCGAGCGCAAAAGAGAGCACGGTCCCGGACACCGCGCCGACTGCGAACAAGATCCCGGTGCCGCGCGCCCAGCGTTCCGCCAAGTCACGATAGACGCGATCGTTGGTGCGAATCCAGCGATGTTCTGCGATCGCCATCAAGAGCGGCATCGCCATGCCCGCCACCGCAAAGAGGATATGGAACCCGAGCAAGCTCGCCATCTCGAGCCGCGCGATCAGCAGATGGTCCGGCATTTATGGTACTCCGTTCGTCCCGTGGCAGGTCGCGCAGCCGGCGAGGCCCTCATCCAATGTCTGTTCGTGAATGGCCTCCACATCAATGCTGAGGGTCGTGCGATTGACCAAGTGAATATTTTCTAAATTATGACAGAGCGTACATTCCGCCACGCCCCATCCGACTTCGTGCTCGGCCTCCGTCAACACCAGTCCCGCTGGCGACGCAAGGAGATCGCCATAATTTTCGCCTTCATTGACCGCTGAGCCACCACAGGCGGCCGTCAGCAATACCCCACTCAAGATCCAGAACCGTTTCATAATGTGCTCACTTGGCCGACGTCTCCCGACCCGCATGGCATGCCTGACACATCGTTACCGTATGACACGCCTCGCAGCGCCGCGGATTCGCCCGCGCTTCGATCGAATGGAAGAAACGGAAATTCCGCCGATGCGCCGTTTCCTGCACCGTGTCGCGTCGTTGATGACAATTCACACAAAACATCACGTTCGCGTGGCACTGCGCGCATTCCGCCCCGTTCGCTTTGGCAAAGACTTGGTGCTGCGCCAACCACGCCACGCGGTGGTTGCGCGGCTGCGCGCCACCCTCGCCGTGACAGAGCGTGCACGTATTCGGTCCCGGCATCGTCGCGTCCGGATTGTTGTGGCACGTGTGACACCCGATCCGATTTAAATACCGCAAATCCCCATACGAGCGCTCATCCACATGACACGTCTCGCAACCGACACCCCCGGCCTCGAACAAACCATTGTGCATTTCATGGTCATACAAAGAAAACGGTACCGGTAATTCCGCCTTGGGTTTTTCGGTTTTTTTCTCATCCGCCGCGACCGCAACGATGGCGATCAGCAACAGCACCAGCGTCACGTAGATCCTCAGAGGCCACCCCCAGCCGCACAGCGGCGTTGAGGGGGGGACCCGATGGGCTTTGCCCATCGGGGGGGCGACGCAAGCCCCTGTAACGCCGAACGCGCGTACCCGTGATTCACTTCGCATAGTGATAACTCACTCGCAGCGACCCCCGCAGATCGCGATCGAACAGATTGTTTTTGTTATATTCGCCGCCGACCGCCACACGCCAGCCGTGCGGCAAGTCATACCCGGTCCAGAACACGGTCGAGAACGCCAGATCGCTCTCGTTGGTGATTTTTTGATAGCTGCTGTAATCGAGGCCCACTTCCGCCCACAGTGGCTTCGCGATGCGTTCATGCGCCAACACGCGCACCCCATGCACACGGCCACCGTAGCTCTTGGAAAAATAATACGCCGGCTCAAGTTCAAGATGCGCGCGGTCCACGCGGATCGGAATGCCGACTTCTAACAAATGCCCCGTGCGATGCGCGCCCGCGCCGACCGTGAGCCGCTGATAGGCATATTGCGTGCGCAACGTGACGACATCCGGCACCGCATCGAGCGTCGTCGCAATACGGCCGGTCCAGATCGGCCCGCTGGTAAACAGCGCCATGATGCTCGGCCGATCTGCAGCGCGGTTCACATTAAAGTAATTCCCTTCCAGATTCAGCGCCACGCGCCGCGTTGGCGACCAATCGAATCCCAACGTCCCCGCTTCGATCACTTTCCCCGCGATATCGTATTCGAACAGCCCATACGCGAGCGGCGCGGTCTTGCCGCCGAATTGGTGCGACGCGCTCGCGCCGACCCGCACCGTGTCGTTCTGTTGCCAATCGGCGCCCTGCAGATCGAATTTACGCCACTGCGCTTGCAAACTCGCCGCAGTCCGGTGCCAATCGTGCAGTCGCACCACCATGCCGGTCAACAAACCATCGTCCCGATTAAAATCGCCCCGCTCGATGGTCCGCGGCACACCGGCATAGACAGACAAATCCACACGCGACCACGGCAGGAGCGTCGTGCGCGCGCCATCGACCAGCTCCGTGGAAAATCCGGGATTCAAAAACTGTCGCCCGAGATCGAACTGCCACGCCTTCGCCGGCTCCAAATGCAACACGCCTTGATACAGATCGCCTTCGTTCACCGAACGCTGCAGATCACGAAACACGCGCCCATCCGCCTGCACCCGTGCGTGCCACTTCCCCCAATCGGCCACGCCGGCGCCGAGATAGAGATTCGCAGGGAGTTCGCGTTGGATGCTCGTGTTGCGCCGCCACTGTCCGACCAGATCGGCGTCCGCGCGCCACGAGACCGCGCGCGCGCCCATCGGCAACAACGCCGCTAAGAGACCACAGACGCAACCGAGACCAACACCGACGCCCTTCCGCTTCATCACGGTCTCCAATATCGCCCCCTCACTCCTCCGGCAACGGTTCAGTGGGCAGCACAGGACAGTCTGGATAGACGGGCAACGGAGCGAGCGTGGCGTTGTGACAGTACTGTGTACACGTGCCCGTTCCGCCATGTTTTGCGGACCGATACCCGGACATGTGACACGATCCATTCACACCGCCACCGCAGGTGTAGGCCACATATGGCACCGAATCGATCTGCTCCCACGCGAACGCGAACGACTTCCCGGCGCTATTGACCAGGAACGGCGCAGCCACGATCGCAACGAAGTGCGCTTGCGTCCCAACACCCAGCTTGGCCGATCCACACGGTTGACCGTTGGCGTCGGTGCTGTAGGTGATTGCCGGCTCCCACTCCCGCACGAGCCACGATTCTGTAATTTGCCAATGCGGATAGCTCCAATGGCATGTGTAACAATCCCCTTTCGCCTGCAACGAGGCCTTCGTGTCCGTCTCACTATTGAACAACACCGGCTGGTCGTGACACTCCCAACACGTGACCGACTGCGCCGGATCTTTCGCCCCCATCGCCGTCGCTTGTTTCGTAAATGCCGGGCCGTGACCGCTCAACGTGGCCGCTTTAGTGTTCCAGGCCCGCGCCCACCCGGCGGGATGCGGATAATCCGGATGGCACGTCATGCACGACTGCTGCGCATGCCCACCGTCCAATGCCGCGCCGTGGCACACGCGGCATGGATCAAGTTTTCCGAGCAACGTATCCTTTATATAATCAACATGCAGCGGCGGTTCCCCGGCGGCACCCACCACACCCCATTGGGGATCGTCGTGCGGATACGAGGCATGGCAGCTCGCGCTTGCGCAGGTTTTTTTCGTCACGCCAATCGCATCTTCCTTCACGCCATGGCACAGCTGACATTCCGTGATCTTTGCATAGCGATCGGCCTTACTCGCCATGGCCATGAGCGTCGCACCATGGCCGCTGAATTGCCCCCATCCCGGCGCGGCAATCCCCGCTGAATCGTGCGCCAAGTAGCTTGCGTGACACCCTTCGCACGACGGCTTGCCGCCCAATGCAACATTCAGCTGCGATCCATGGCACGCCTTACAACTGTCGATATCTGTTAGCGCGCTCGGCCCGTGCACTAAACCAGATGCCCAGCCCTCCGGATGCGGCAACGTCTCGTGGCACTTGCTACATGAAGGACCTGCCGTCACCCCCGGAGACACCTGCAAATTTTCGCCGTGACACTTGACCGTGCCACACGACCCGAGCCCGCCCACTTGAATCTGCGCCGCATGTTGCTGCGACGCACCTTTGGGCGCCACCCATCCCGACGCATGCGGATATCCTGGATGGCACGTCATGCAGGATTGCTGCGCATGCCCGCCGTCCAACGCGGCGCCGTGACACATCCGACACGGGTCGAGTTTCCCTTGTAACGTATCCTTAATATAACCAACATGCAGCGGCGGTTCCCCGGCCGCGCCGAGTGCGCCCCACTGTGGATCTTCGTGCGGATATGAGGCGTGGCACGTAGCATACCCACACGTCTTCTTCGGCACCCCGATCGAGTTGTTCTTCGGCCCATGACACATCCGACATTCCGCGATCTTCGTATAGCGATCGGTCTTGTCTGCGAGTGCCAACAGGAACGAACCATGCCCGCTGAGCAATCCCCACCCTTGCGGCGCAATCGCGGCGGAGTCATGGACCAAATAACTGGCGTGGCAGCCTTCGCACGTCGGCTTCCCGCCGAGCACAATATTGAGTTGCGGACCGTGACAGGACTTGCAACCGTCGATATCGGCCCGCGCGCTGGGACCATGGAACAGCCCGGACTCCCAACCCGCGGGATGGGGAAAGCCGTCGTGGCAGCCACCACACGACGGGCCGACCGTGATTTTCGATTCCACTTGCAAGTCCACGCCGTGGCAATGCACCGTCCCACACGACTCGAAACCATTCGCTTGGACGTACTCCGCGTGTTCCTGCGGCAATCCTTTCGACAACGCCCACGCCGCCCCGTGTGGATAGACCGCATGACACCCGGCGTCGCTGCTGCTGCACGACGGCTTGCCCTGCAGTTCGCCGTGCAACGAGGCCCCGTGACACAGCGCACACTCCGTAGTGGACGCCGCCAGTGCGGAGGCCCCGTGACCGGCATAGGCCTTCCAGGGTGCCGTTTCAGTCCCACGATGCGGATAGCTCGGATGGCACGAGTAACACGTCTTGCCGTTCAGTTCCCGTTCCAATGTGGCGCCATGACAGCGTTGGCATTCGTCGGTGTTGCCGTCGTACCCTTGTTGCACGCGCTCGCCGTGCCCTCCACCGAACGGTCGCCACACAGCACTGGCCGGATGCGGATAATCGGCGTGACACGTAAAACAATTCTTTCCACCTAACACCGTGCGAAAATCGTCGCCGTGACAACGCGCGCACTCCGTCTGGCCGAGCGTCTGCGCGACCGCCCCATGTTGCTCCGGTGTGGCCCAGTCCGCCCGATGCGGATACGTCTGGTGGCAGCCTGTACACGAGACGCCGGTACGGCCGCCGCCCAAGTCCGTGCCATGACAACCCGTGGCACAATCCGTAGAAGTATGCGACGACACCCACACGCCGTGTTGTTCCCGTTCCGCCCACGCATTCGGATGCGGATAGCGCACATGACATTGCGTACAGGAGACTCCGCTCGATCCGCCCGCCAAGTCCTCACCGTGGCAGCCTTGGCAGGCCACGCGCCCGCCCCATTTGGCTAATTGACCGTGCTGTTCCGGTTCCCGCCAGGTGGCGGCATGCGGATAGAGGGTGTGGCACGTGGTGCACGACACCCCGGAGAGCCCGCCTTGTAAATCCGTCCCGTGACACTGCGTGGCGCATGCGGCCTTCCCTTTCGCACGCACGAAGGCACCATGCTGCGTCGGTTGGACCCAATCGTCACGATGCGGATATTCGGCATGACAGCTCCGACACGTCGGCGCGGTATTCCACGGGTCGGCTGAGGCGTGGCACTGCAGACACGCCGCTTGTCCAAAGTGCCGCGCCGCGGCCCCGTGACTGGCGGCGGCCTTCCAGCCACTGGCATGGGGAAAAATCGGCGTGGAGGATTCGGAGGTTGCCGGTGCGGGCGTCGCCGTTGCGGCAACATCCCCCCCCTCCGCAGTCGGCTTGCTCGCTACACATCCACTCAGCCACAGCAAACCGAGGATCGTGGCCAGACAGCGGTATGCGGACGGCAGGGACATACGGAGGCCTTAGTATATACGACGTAGTGGGGACATGACCACGGTCATTCTTCGCACCTACGCACGTCCCTATTCCAGCCTACGGCACGTATTCATACACGACCCAGTCGGAAAAGGATTTCGGTTGATTCCGATCGGGACGGTCGGCGTCCCAGACCGCAAACGCCACGTATCCGGTCCGCTCCAAGACCGCATCTTGCGCCACCACGCCCTGCAGCGGATGCCGCAACACGACCTCCCACTCGCCTTGCAAATATTTCCCGGTCGCCTGCAATTGGCGTTCGGTAGCCTCAATCATCGATTGATGCCCTACACCTTTCGCCCGCCATTCCGTGATCTGTTCCGGCGCCCGCCAGGCCCAAATTTGCACTGGATTATCGGCGCTCCCCATCGCTACGAACGGTAATGCAGCCGGATCGGCGGGCGCCCGCACCGGAAATTGGAGTGCCACGCCGTCGCCGTTCCCCACTTCGGGATTCATGGCATCATCCGCCCAGCGGACCGCAAACGCAATTTCTTGCGCATTGCCGATCGCCTTGACCAGCACCCATTCCGTGCTTTCCTGCCCTGCCGTCACGTGATGCAGATAGACCGGCACTGCTTTCACACCCTGCCACGCCGCCGCCGTCGGATCGAGCGGCAGTTCGCCACTCACGCGCGCCACGCGCAGCAGACTCCGTTTCGGATGGGAGGGATCGAAGCCCTCCGGGAGTTGCAAACGCGATTGAATATAGTGAACCAGTTGCCATAATTCCGTCGCGTTCAGACTCCGCGCATATCCCGGCATCGGCGTGCCGGGGATGCCGACCGCCAATGTGCGGTAGATCTCTTCATCCCGACTCCCCCATTTCAAAGGACCCCGCGTCAGGTCGCGCGGCACCACCGCATTACCCCACGTGTCGGTCAGTCCAACCGCCGACGGCCCATTGCCTTGCCCGTCTTTCCCGTGGCACGCCACACACCCGCTGCGCGCAAATAATTGCTCGCCCGCACTCACGACCGCCGGCGACGTCGCCAGCTTCGTCGGAATTTCAATCCGCGGCCCCGGCCGCGCCGCGACATACCGCGGAATCAGATGTTGCAGATACGCGACGAGCGCACGCCAATCTTTGTCGCTCAGCAAATCCCATCCCGGCATCGCGGTGCCGGGCACTCCGACTTTGACCGTTTGCAAGATTTCCACCGGCGACGGCGTCGTCCCTTCCGTAGTGCGATATTTCAAAATGCCATTCGTCAGATCACGCGGCCGCGGCGTCAGATACGAGGCGAGCTCCCCTTGGCCGTCCGCCTTCGCCCCATGACATCCCGCGCACTGCGCCGTGTAGAGCTGTCGTCCCCGTTGCAGTTCAACTTCCGTGCCCCGCCCCCCTTGGCACCCGACCACCACCAATCCAAGCAGTGCCACCCACTTCGCCCCCACCCGTGTCCGCATATCGCCTCCCGTCCCACGCTCCAGACCTCACTATCGATAACATATAGCCCACGGCATTAACCACATATGCGGGCGATCAGCAAGACATGCGATGCGAGTTTTCACTCGCGCGCGCCGACAAACCACCTGACGCGCGTCATAGGAGCTCGCCGCCGGCTGCGGCATGTTTCCGCACCGCACACAGGAGGCATTTTCTATGAACACGATCTACGATTTTCTGGAACGCGACCATCGTCGCCTCGACGACCTATTCGCCGGCTTCCGCAAACACAAGGCGCGTGACCCAGAAACCGCGCTGCTCTGCTTTACTCAATTCAAGCGCGGCTTAGATCGACATATTCGCTGGGAGGAAGAATTGCTCTTCCCACCGTTCGAAAACGCCACCGGCATGAAAGGCTACGGCCCCACCGCCGTGATGCGCGACGAGCATCGCCAAATCCATTGGATCGTCGACCAGATCGAACAGCAGTTGTTGCACCAAGTCTGGGAAACCGACACGCTGGAAGCGCAGTTCCTCGAAGTAATGGGCATGCACAACAGCAAAGAAGAAAAAATCCTCTACCCGTGGCTCGACGAACAGTTGGAGGGGCCGGCCCTCGCGGAAATTCTTCGCCAGCTCGAGCACACGGCGCAACTCACCGAGCAGGCGGCGGCGCGATAGCGGCCGGCACCGGCCCGCGCAGCGACATCTGGCCTTGGCGCGAGGCATTCACCGACTCCACTAAAATACGGGCCGCCTCTTGCGGCGCATGAAAGCCGGTCGAGTTTTCCGCTTCGACAAAATCCAGATAGAATTGCGCGCGCCGTTGCGCCGTCCGCGCGGCGGACAGTTCATCATCCGTGCGCCCGGCCGCCTTCGCGGCCTTGAGGTCAGCAATCAAATCCATCAACGCATCCATCGCCGTATTGCGCATCGCAAAGTGACGGCTTTGAATCTGCTCCACGCGCTCCTTCAATTCCGTCTCCGGCCATTGATGGCACGTCTGGCAGGCATGATTCACATTCAGCAGCGGACTGCGCACGTGATGATCGCTGATTTTCAACGCCCCCTCGCGCGTATACGGCATGTGGCAATCCGCGCAGGCCACGCCGGACCGGGCATGAATCCCCTGACTCCACAATTCAAATTCCGGATGCTGCGCCTTCAGCGCCGGCGCGCCGGTCTCGGCATGCACCCAGTCCTTGTGCCCTACTTCATCGTAGTACGCGGCGATCGCTTCTACTTGCAGCCCCTTGCTCCACGGATAGACCAAGCGTTTCTCCGGCCCTTTGAAGTAGTACTCCACGTGGCACTGCCCGCACACATACGAGCGCATTTCCTGCCGCGTCGCTTGCGTATTCACATCGTATTCCGGAATACCCTGTGATGCCTTCAACGCACGGATCCCTTCAAAAAAACCGGGCCGCGTGACACGCAACTGCATGGTCTTCGCATCGTGACAATCGATGCACGACACCGGGTGACTCACTAATTTGCGCGCTTCCGCATAGGGCAGCTTGTTGACCACTTCGAAACCTTTCATCAAATCCCCATCCCCGGCCTTCATATACGGCACATACACCGAGGCGTGGCAGTGGATGCAGGTCCCCGGTTGCGGGGCCGATTGCTGCCGCTCCGTGAACGTCTGGTCGTCGAGCATATACGCGTGTCCGCGTTCCTCGCGGAAATCGCGCGCGAACGCATAACCCGCCCACATCGTCTTCAGCCGCGGATCTTCCTCCAACTTCGATTGCGCCACGACCGAACGCGGATCGGCCGCGCTGGGCGTGCGCGGAACCGCTTCGCTGCCGCCATAACGCGTCCGACTGATATCGACGGTCCGCCGATAGCCGTCGTATTGCAGTGGGAAATTTTTCCCCCACACTGCGGCGTCTTCCGTTTCGTCGGTCAGCTCCACGACCCGATAGAACGGATTGCGCCCCTCCTGCTTCCGTTCGAAGATATTGATCAGCAGCGCCGCCGCACCGGCGGCCGTCACACTCGCGCCAAGAATCGTCAGCCACATCGTTGTCCGTCGTGAAAGCACCATAATACCTCCTCTAATCCGCATGTCCCACACCCAAGTGGCACCGCGCACACGGCAGCGGTTCCCCTGGCGCTTCGATCGCTTGCACAACGTCGCTGTGACAGCGGCGACAATTCGCCTCCGCCACTGCCGCACTGCCGGCCGTGATCCGAATCGGTTCCGGAAACCAGCCCATGGTAAACGCCGTCGAATGGCGGAACCCATTTTCCATCTTGGTCAAATATTTCCCGACCATCGAATGCGGCGTGTGGCAGTCATTGCATACCGCCACGGCCCGATGGCTCGACTTGAGCCACGCGCTATATTGGTCGTTCATCACGTGGCAATTGGCGCAGGCCGCAGGGTCGTTCGTCAAATACGACGTCCCTTTCGCATAGAGAAAGGTGTAGCCGCCAAGCCCCAGCGCGACACCCACACACGCCCCCATCCCGATGCGCATACCTGACCACGACCATCCCATGGCGGACATCCCCCTGAGCGAATGCGCCTGTAGCAGAGACGCGCAGACACGGCAAGATTGCCGCGCGAAGCAACGGCATGCTACACTGCTTGGAGGGGGGATTCTCTATGAAACAATGGCAACGATGGTTCGGCGGAGTGCTGCTCCTGCTGATGTGCGGCCTGGCAAGCTGTGGGAGTGGCACCAGTACCGGAAGCAGTAGTAGCAGTAGCGGCGGCAGCAGCGGATCGGTCGATGCCGCACTGGCCGGAGAATGGCGGATCTTGACTGAAACGATCTATTTCGACAACGGACTCACGCAACAAATCACCCCAGTCAGCACCCATCTGGTCCTCGATGCGAGCGGCGGTTGGCAGTTCGGCTCGTCGAGTGGCGCATGGAGCGTTTCCAGCATTGCCGCATCGGACTGGACGACCTGGGCGATTGCCGATTACGGCATGACCCGAAAAGTCACATTGGATGGCTGGAACAGCGACACCGGCAACGGCCCGATCGACGAATCCGGCTCCACGATCGACAACATTTGGGTGATCTATCGTTACACCAGCGACACCAACGGCGCCGGCACCGTCTGGATGAAGTTCGGACAGGTGTGAGAAATCGTGCGTAGGTGCGTACGTGCTTACGTGCGTACGCAGGTACTTGGCGTGCCACGGGCCGTTACGCGGCCTTCTTCCAACACCCAAACGGTGTCCGCCATCCGGGCGACTTCTGCCGCATCGTGGCTGACCAGCAGCGTGGTGCACGCATGGCGTCGCTGCCACTCCAGCACGTCCGTCTGGAGACGTCGACGCAGCACCGTTTCCAACGCGGCGAACGGTTCGTCCAGTAACAGCAAACGGGGACGGAAGGCCAGCGCACGGGCCACGGCAACACGTTGTTTTTGTCCGCCGGACAACGCCGCCGGGCGCAAGCGCTGTAACGGGGTCAACACCATCAGCTCCAACAGGACATCTACGATATTCGTATCGCCACCGGCTGGCAGCGCGAACGCCACGTTTTCCCGGACGGTCATATGCGGAAACAGCGCGAAGTCTTGGAAGACGAAGCCGACGCGACGCGCTTGCGGTGGCACCCAGACTCCCGCCGCCGTGTCGCACCACACGGCCCCATCCACCACGATCCGGCCCGCATCCGGCCGGCACAGTCCGGCCAAGAGCCGCAGCACCGTCGTCTTGCCCGCGCCGGATGGGCCGAACAGCGCTGTCACTTGCCCGGTCGCCAACGTGCCATCGAGCTGCAGGTCCCAGATCCGCGTTCCGCGATGACCGAAGCGCTGCCGCACAGCGAGCTCAATCATCGCACCGACTCCTTCAAAAAGCGGCCATTAATCATATGCACCGCAAGCAAGATGCAAAACGAGACGCCGAACAAGATCGCGGCATACGTGTGGGCGGCAGCATAGTGCATCGTCTCGACCTCATCGTAGATCGCAAGCGCCGCGACGCGCGTCACGCCGGGGATGTTGCCGCCGATCATCAACACGACGCCGAATTCACCGAGCGTATGGGCAAAACTGAGCACGATCCCCGTCAGCAGCGACGGGCGAATGTTCGGCAGCAGCACACGCAGCAGCGTAGTAAAGCGCCCTTTGCCGAGCGTATAGGACGCCTCCGCCAGCGACGGCGGCAACGCCTCCAATCCGGCCTGGATCGGATGGACCATGAACGGCAGGCTGTAGAGCACCGACCCGATCACGAGGCCGGTGAAGCTGAACGCGAGCCGGCAATCGAAGACACGCTCAATCAGCGCGCCAAATGGGCGGCTGGGACTGAATGCGACCAAGAGATAAAATCCCAACACCGACGGCGGCAACACCAACGGCAGACTCACGAATGTCGCCAGCACTGCGCGGCCGCGAAACCGACCCCGCGCGATCAACGCCGCCAACGGGACGCCCAACAGCAACAAAATGCTCGTAGTCACCGCGGCCAGCCGCACCGAGAGCCATAACGGCGCAGGATCGAATGGTGTCGTCGCAGCGAGGATCATAGTGGCAACCGATAACCGTAGTGCGTGAGTCGTTGTTGCGCCGTCGGCGAACCGAGGAACGCCAAGAACGCCTCCGCCGCTACGGCATTCCGTTGTCGCCCGTGGCGCAATAGCACGGCCGCCTGTTCAATCGGCCGATACCACGACGGATCTACCACCATCCATCGTCCACGTCCGCGCCATGCCGGCAGATGCACCATCGCCTGCGCCGTGATCACGGCATCCACCACACCCGTCGTCAGATAGTGATTCACTTGGGCGACACTCTCGCCCAACACTAATTTCGACTGCACCGCCGGCCACAGGCCTGCATGCGTCAACGCCTCCATCGCCGCGGCCCCATACGGCGCCACGGCGGGATTCGCGATCGCGATCTGCTTGACTGCACCGCTGCGGAGAAACGTCAACGCCACGTCCGGCCTCAACGAATCCCGCCATGTCCAGACCACCAAACTCCCGATCGCATAGACGTGCGGCCGCTCCGCAAAGCCCTCGCGCTGCAACGCCGCCGGATATTCCGTATCGGCCGCGACGAAGACATCGAACGGGGCCCCCTCCCGCACTTGAGCCGCGAGCTTCCCCGACGACCCGACCACCAACGTCGCGTGCCCGCCGACGTCCCGCTCCCAATCCTCTGCGATTTCTTGCACCACATATTGCGCATTGGCCGCCACGGCCACGGTCAGCGTATCGTGACCGTCCGAAACCGCCCCGAGCGCAGCCCCGCGATGGATCAAACACAATAATATGAGATACCCAACCCCCCTGAGCCCCATAGTTGAGGCTTCTTAAGAGGTGCGATATAGAGAAGCAACTTTTCTTTCAGGCAGCCGATAACTCAATCACTGGAGAATTTTATGGGTAACGAGACACGGCGCTGCGAATCGATTGCAATCGACCGCAAGTGGTGGGACGATCAGACGCTCGGCAAAATCATTCCTCGCCTGAGTAGCGAGGCAGGAGATCCGACAGACCTCGAGACCTGCGACGTCGTCAGTTACTACGGCATCACCGGTCAGGGCGCGAAGGATCTCTTCGTGGGCGGAACCGACGACGTGCGCGCGCGGCTGCAACAACTTGAGACTCAGACGCCCGCCGCCATCGAAGAGAGCGAAGTCGAACGCTGGAGCGATATATTGAATGCGTTCCGCGAGACCGTCCTCAACAGCCCTGCCTTCCGCGCGGTCCAAGAGTGGCTCCAAGCCACTGCCAACGAAGTGCCGCCACGCGAAACCGATCTCGATTCCCGTGTCGGCATGGTCACTGCGGAATATAAGGCGATCAGTGGCCGCTTAATCCAGACGACCACAGCCGACGCCACAACGCGCACGTCGACCGCTGACATCACACAACTCGTCACCGGTTATAAACAGTGGATTGCCGGACAACGCGCAGTGCTGAATGCACGCCTGGCACAAAACAACAGCTTTGAGATGCGGTCGCAAGTCGGCGACATTCAATTCACGATGCGGAGCAGCGTGGGCGACATCGAGTTCGAGGCCACGGCCGGCAGTGGCGATCGAGGCTTCGACGGCCGCGCCACAGAAGGCGATCAACAGTTCGACATCCGTGCCAAAATGAGCGACCTCGGATTCGACTTGCGCGGCACGGCGGGCGATCTCGGCTTTGCACTGCGCGCCATCCCGAGTCGCTTGGCCGCAGAGTTGTCCGCGGAAATCGACCCCATCCTCGGTCCGAATCTCGCACTGGCACTGACGGACTCGGGTCGGATCCTCGACGGGCAATATCGCCCACGCCATCGACTCGGCTATGCCAATATCGTCGCCGTGCTCAAAACCGAACTCCCGAGTGCGCTGGAACGCTTGAACACCGCGATGCCGGGACTCTTACAACGATTCACCACCACACGCGCCGAACGCTTCGCCGCGTGGGAGCGAACCCGCGACACCAACCTCACCAAGGCCAGTCAAGCCGGCCGTGATTTTGAGACCCGTATGGCGGAACGGATGGCCAAAGATCGCGGCACCGGCAGCTCCGACACTACTTCGCAAGTGGAACGGTTGTCGAATAAGATCCGCGCCGACCAACAACGCATTCAAGGCATGATCGACGCGCTGCCAAATACAGAATGACATCCGAGCGGGGACAGGTACCTTCCGATGCAGGAATGGCGGGCATTTGAAGGTACCTGTCCCCACTCAAATGAATATTATTCGCTGGCGGTATCCACACAGCTGGTGTTCACGGCCCCATTGAAGCAGGAGAGGCCACCTTCGGTGCAGTCGCCGGTGGAACCGAAGAAGGTGCCGGCCGCGTTGTCCTTGATTTCCCCGTTCACGCAAGTGACCGTCCGCGATTCGCCGCTGCAGGTGAAGGTGTACGAACCGGAGCTGCACCCTTCGCAGTTCGCGACCTCGTCGATCGTCGGCCACCCGGCCTCCGTCCCCACCACCACGTTCGGGCACCCGCTTCCACTGCTACTGCCCCCACCGCTGCCGCACGCTGTGGCCATCAGCAGGACGACGATGCACACCCAACTCCTGTTGATCATTTCCATGGCACCTCCACGTTACGTGGCGTAATTTTTATTCCGAATATCGTATATCGAATATCGGGGCAAAATTTTGCCTACACGACCGCGCACTGGCTTACCCGATATACGATACACGAACCACGATATACGAAATTTTGCGTAAGCAAAATTATTGCGGAGGGGGTGGGATTCCCTCCGGTCCCTCCGCCTGTCGCGGAGTGCCTCCGGACCGGCCCTCGCCGCCACCCGCTTACGCGGGTCCCCGCCGGCTCCGGGCTTCGAATCCCACCCTAAGGTCGGCAACGGTCCACTGGACCGTTGCCTCATTAGATACCGCAGGAACAACAACGGCCCCAAAGGGCCGCTGTTGTTTCTGCGGAGGGGGTGGGATTCGAACCCACGGTCCGCTTTTGACGGACTCCAGTTTTCAAGACTGGCGCCTTCAACCACTCGGCCACCCCTCCATCCGCCACCGGCGGATCCTCTATTTTCTATTTTCTATTTTCATTCCTTCCCTCAAGCGCTGCGCGCACCGGCTATAACAGTCGTCAGAAGATCGAAGCAAGTCATGTGTGAAATGGAATTGCAGAGGACCTGAAAAAACTACCGCACCTGTCGCCGTGCTGCATTGCGCACAGACCCGCGCATCCACCACAGTCCCGCCAGCAACAGGCCACAGCCTGCAACAGCGGCCGCATTGCCGGGAAGCGACGCACGGCGGTTGCCATCCAGTCGACAACTGCACCCGCCGGCGGCCTCTTCGAATCCGCCGGTGGACACGACGTGGACACTCGTACCGGCCCCTTTAAAGTGGTAATGCATCCAGTTGCTGGTGTCCCAAGTCTGCGTCGCGAACAGTTCGTCGAAGATGGATGGCGTAATCGGTTCATTGTGCAATTTTTTCTGCGCCACGAGTTCGGCCAACGGCTCCAACACATCGGCGCGCGGATGAATGTGTCGGTCTTGAATATTGGGGACGCGCTTCTCGGGCGGACAAGAATCGGTTGCCCACGCACAGGCGTCGGGCCCCACAACGCCGAACAGTTGCACGCGGAGACCGTCTTGGCTCGGGTCAATCGCCTTGCCGATCGTGGACGACTCGTAATGGAGTTCCACACGAAGCATGTTGTTGATCTGATAGACCCCGTCCCCGACCGCGACGCTCGCGCCGGGAAGGACCGCGTCGAGTGGATCGGCATCGACGCTCGGCGCGGGCAGTGAAGCACTCGCTGCGGCCAAGTCTTTCCCGAGCATCGCCGTGGTCGGCGGCACGAGTTGTACCGGGCGACGCAGGACTTCATCGACGCCGGGACGCAGCTGCTGCCGGAAGTAGTTTTTCAACGGAGCGCCGCGCATTTGGTAAAAACGCGCCACCGCGCTTCCGGTCGCGAGATTGACTGGAATGACGTCGGTCCCGGCCGCGACACGGCACGTCGCCACGAAACGCGCGCCTCCTTCGCCCGCAAACAAATCCATCGGGAGGCCGGTGATGGCGCGCACTTGTTCATTCAGGCCGAGGACGTAATCTTGCAACCCTTGGATCGGGTGGACCGTCTCGGCATGCCGTCCGATATCGACTTGGCAATCGCCAAGCTTCACTACCGGCCCCGGCAATGGAGGAGGGGGAGGAGGCGGTGGTGGAGGAGGAGGGGGTGGCGGCGGAAGATCTTCACATACGTCACCGATCCCATCGGCGTCGTTATCGTGCTGATCCACATTCGCGACGGTCGGGCAATTGTCGACACAGGCCGGCAGGACTTCGACTGCGTCACCGTCGGCATCTTCACAGACGCCCGGAGGGGGCGGCGGCGGAGGCGGCGCCACTTTACCGAGATTGAGTAACACGTTCACTTCCGCCGGCGGCGGCGACTCGGTCCCACAGGCCGCGACGCCCAGCAGCAGCAATGCCGCGGCACACACTGTCCCCCACTGTTGTCGTCGTTGCATCATAGCCCTTTACCAGCCGGACACTCGTCGCCCATTCCATCTCCGTCGATATCCGCTTGATCGGGATTCGGCGTCCCGGGACAGTTGTCGCACACATCGCCTTCGCCATCGCCATCGTGGTCGTTCTGACTGTGATTGGAACACAGCTTGTCACTGTTCCCTGCCCCCGGCTCGGGCCCCTTGCAACGTGGCCCATCTTCCTGCATCGAACAGTTATCGACCTTGCAGTGCTGATCCAACTTTTCTTTCGCCGACAGTTCCAATAAGAAATATCCGGTGCCGTTCAGCGAAACCGAGGCGTCGAAGATCCCATCTTCATCTCGGTCTCCGCAGACGAATTGGTCCGGCACCGGTGGAGGAGGCGGCGGCGGAGGCCCAACAGCCTCACAGCCTGGGATCAATTGTTGAGCGGGATTCGCCACAACCTCACAATTGTCGCACCATTTCCCCACGCCATCGCCGTCAGCGTCTTCTTGCAGCGGATTCGCCACCCCAGGGCAGTTGTCACAAATATCACCCTGGAGATCGCCATCCTGATCGGCTTGTGAATGATTGGAACACGGCTGCCCACTATTGCCCGGGCCCTCTTCTGCCCCCTTGCACAACAAGGCATCGGCCGCAGGATCCGGGTTGCAATTATCTTTCACACAGTTGTGCTTCAGCAAATTCTGCTGCTGTGGGGAGAGCTGGGCATAAGACACGCCATTCATTGTGTCCGGTCGATCCGGCACGCCATCGACATCTGCATCCGCGCACGTAAAATTGTCGCCCGGAGGAGGAGGTGGAGGTGGTGGTGGCGGCGGAGGAGGTGGCGGCCCGATGGGTTCACAACCCGCAATAAATTCTTGTCCGGGATTCGCCACAAAGTCGCAATTGTCGCACCATTTCCCGACTCCATCTTCGTCCCCATCCGCTTGATCCGGATTCGCCATCCCAGGGCAATTATCTTTGTGGCAATAGACTTCGAGGAATAATTTTTGTTGCGGCGAGAGCTGGGCATACGGCACGCCGGCCAGGCTCTGCGGCGTATCGACGATCGTATCGCCGTCGGCATCGCCGCATTCGAATTGGACAAAGGCCGGCGGTTCACACGCATTGCCGATCCCGTCGCCGTCACCATCGGCCTGCGTCGGATTCGCCACGTTCGGGCAATTGTCTTTGCATTTATTCAAGACCGTCTCGACACCGTCGCCATCTTTGTCGGGACATGGTTGAATGATAATCGGCCCGGCCGCATCGCAGAGATTACCTTTTCCATCGCCGTCCGCGTCGGCCTGCGTCGGGTTCGCAACGTTCGGGCAATTGTCGCAGGCATCCCCGACGCCGTCAGCGTCGTGATCGATCTGATCGACATTGGCCTGTGTCGCGCAATTGTCGGCGCAGGCGGGTTGGACTTCTACCCCGTCTCCGTCCGGGTCAGCGCACGCGACTGGCGGCGGCGGAGGTGGCGGAGGCGGCGGAAGCACAACCGGTGCCGCCTTCGCGTGGACCCACGGCATGCCATTCAGCACCGCGAGGTGTTGATTCGGATCCACGGCAATCTGGCGCACCCCACCGAGGCCCGTGCTGATCGGGGGCAAATAATCTTCACGCGTATTCACGACAAAGGTCTGCGGATTGATGGCGTCGAAGATCCCTCCAGGACCGCCGCGGAAATAATACAGTAGGACACGCCGTTTTTCTCCCTGCAGCACCGGATGTTGATCCCCAATACACAGCCCCATCACGCCCAATCGATCCAAGTCACACAGCGCAATCGCCGCCAATTGGGCATTCGCGGAACTGGCGATCTCTTTACCATCTTCAGAAACCGCAGGCGCATCGTAGAGCGTGCCGGCATAGCTGCCATCGCTCTGCGAGAGAAATACCGAGAAGCGATTGGCAAAGCGGACCGGCTCTTGGCCCAACGCGCCCCACGTCAGTGCAAAATCTGCCACGCTATCTCCGTTGAAGTCCGCAGCCGCCAGCCCATAGGGACCAAATTCCGCAGCCTCTGGCAGACTCCCGACCGGGATTGCATCGACGACTACGGTCTGGGCCTCATTCACGTGGAGCCGATACACAAAATGTGCCCCCGTTTCGTCCGGTCCGTTGCTGGCAATCAGCACGGCTTCGCGTCCGCCAGCGTCCGCCACGACCGCCGCACCGTACGATTCCTTCCCAATTCGGACAAATTGGCGGTACCGCCACAGATCCGCGAAGCGCGTTGCGTTCTGAACCAGTCCTTGACTGCGATAGATCGACGCAAATGGACCACTGCCATCCGGCAGGAGTCCGCGATCGATCAACACGAGGTCGTGTGCTGCGTTCAGAGTCCCGAACAAATTGGCTACAACAACATTGATCGGATCCACTGCGCGCGCGCACCCCTTCGCCAATAATTCCTCCGGCGTGAACTGCTTCGGAACCGGTTGCGGTCCGGAGTTGTCGAAGGCCATCGGAGAACAGGGCGACAAGGTCCAATCGGCGAGCGGCGGCTCCATGAGGTCGGTACTGGCCGCGAACGGCTGTAACAACGGACTGCTGTTCGTCGGCGTGAAGCGGTAATACGCCAGATGCATTCCCCCTTGGTTGGCGGCCGCGAGTTCCTGCGGGGCCTGCGCCATCGCGCTGTTGGGGGGCCGCACCAGCGCCACAACCCCTGCAACACCTTGCGGGCCGGCGATCACAGCCGCTCGCTTCGCGCTCACGGTCATCGGCGCGAACGGATACGGCGCGGCCATCTGGGCCTCGAGCACCACATCCGCAGCCGTGGCCGCAATGGCTCCTTGCCCAGGACCGACCAAATCGGCCATCACGACCCGCTCCAGTGGCAGTTTCGCGCTGGGGCCCTTCCCGAACTTCTTACAGTTCTGGACGCACTCCGTTTGTTCCGCCTCGGGCTTCCCGTCACAATAGTCCGGATCCTGACACTGCGTGGGGAATCCAGCTAATTCGCTGCAATTGCCGAAGCCGCCGGGGCCGGCATTCGCCATCCCAACGCAAATGCCCGCATCACTAATCCCGGCGGTCTGGCATGCCGCGGTAAATTCCTGACAGCCACTTAATTGCGTCCCACACAAACTATAGGCATCGGTGCATTTCGACTCTTGCAATTTGCACGCTTGGAAATCGGGACACGCGCCATTGCCGCCACACGCGGCACTCTGCAACACGCTCGCACAATCCTGCCAATTGGCCATGCACGTAACGACTTGATCGCAGCTTGGCGCCTGCGCCGCGCACCCCAGATACGCGCCGCACAGTGCCGGGATCGATTGGTATTGCTTCAAAAAAATCGTCATCTTGGTGCAGAGCTGTTGCTCCACGACCGGTTGCAACATCGCCGGAGAAAATTTCAACTTCGTCTGTTCGTACTGACACCAGTCTTTCAGCTTTTCCCCCCACTTTTCGCAATCAATCCCCGCCGGACAGTGGGCGAGCTTCGCGGCCTCGATCGCTGCGGCCAACTTCACGACGTCAAATTTGCATTCGCCGCTGTCGGAACAAATCAATGCCGTCGCTGCAACTTCTTGGCAAATTGGAGGGAACGTCGTCGCCTCGGCTTGGGTGAATTGCAGCACAGCGAGCATATCGAGGAAGCTGAACATCGCCGTCGCCGCCGGACTGATCAGTGGCGCAATCTCCGCACACTCCCCCGCGACGGTGTTCCCCAGCGCGAGCAGGTCCGAGACCGGCGTTGCGGCCCCATTCACTTGTAAAACATTGGTGTCGCTCCGAAACAGCGGGCCGGTCGTCGCCGGGTGTTGCAAGAAATGGATGAACGTCGTGGTATTGTCGGAGCCCGATGGAAGTGCCAGCGGAAGCGGTGGACTTAATTGGACCGGCAACGGGCCGGCGGCCGACAGCCCCGGGGTCCCCCCCGCCAGTCCTGCACCACCGGAGGTATCAGCCACTGTCACGCGCCCCGGCATACCGAGGCACCAGAGGCTGACACCGAAGCAGATGAGTTGTGCTGTGACTCGCCGCACTGGACCCTTTTTGCATACCCGTCAGAGACCACCCCGGAAGATGAATCTATTATGCGTGGTTTCTTACCCGGCGTCAGCAAAAAACTTGCCGTTTACCACGCATAGCCTCCCTGTTGCAGGATGGTCTGCGCGATTTGTGACTTCGCTGCTCGCGTGTCGAACGGGACGTGGGAGAGGAAGCGGGACAACGCCTTGTGGGTCGGCTTGTACTCCGCCGGCTTGGCCTCGCCGATATTCGTGAGCGTCTGGCGCGCCAAGACCTCCAACTCCGGCAGCCGCGTCGCGAGATATGTCGACACCATTAAGGTAGGGATCGCGGCATTCGCCCCTTGTGTCGTCAGTCGGAGCACCCGCGCGAGTGCGGAATCCGCTACATACGCGGCGATGATGATTTCCGCCAAATCCATCAGGACTTGCTGGCGCTCCTGCACTTCGGGACCGTATTTATTCACCGCGACGGCGCCGACATAGATCGCCAATTTTTTCAGTTGATCGACTTGCATCTGCCAGACCGCAAGCGGCGCGCTGGCACCGACGGGTGGAAACCCGGTTCGCAACCAATCGAGGATCCGCTGAATCTCACCGAAAAAGTCGGGGCCGCCCTTCGCCATTCGCTTCAGTAACGTGCCGGGAATCAACAAACGATTGATCTCGTTGGTCCCTTCGAAGATGCGATTAATGCGCGAGTCGCGATACAGCCGCTCCGGCCGGTATTCCATCACGTAGCCGTATCCGCCGTGCATCTGGACTGCGGCATCGCAGATCGCATCGTACGCCTCGGAGCAGAAAACTTTGGCAATCGAGGCCTCGGCGTTCAATTCTTCCGTCATCCGCGCCTGCGCCGGGCCTGCGTTCGCCGCCGCATCGTCGATGGTGTCGAACAGCGCGTCGAGATCGCCCGCGTACCGATACACTAACGTCTCGGTCAGAAACGTCTGGATTGCACAATCCGCTAATAGCTGTTGCATCGCCTCGAATGCCGCGAGCGGTTTCCCGAACTGCTGCCGCTCTTGAATGTATTGGACGATCAGCTTCAGCACGTACTTGCTCGCGCCTGCACAGCCGGCGCCTAATTTCCAGCGCCCGACATTCAACGTGTTGAACGCAATCTTGTGCCCTTTGCCGATCTCGCCGAGCAGATTTTCCGCCGGCACCTTCGCGTCTTGCAAGATCACCGATACCGTGGACGATCCGCGGATCCCCATTTTGTGCTCTTCCGGGCCATGCGAGACGCCGGGAAACGAGCGTTCCACCAGAAATGCCGAAAATTTTTCGCCATCCACTTTGGCAAATACAGTGAAGAGGTCGGCGAACGCCCCGTTGGTGATGAAGACTTTTTCTCCATTCAGCAGATAATATTTGCCGTCTTTCGAGAGCGTCGCGCGCGTGCGGGCCGCGAGAGCGTCGGATCCGGCATTCGCTTCGGTGAGCGCATAGGCCGCGAGCATTTCGCCGCTCGCCAGCTTCGGGAGATATTTTTGCTTCTGCGCCTCGCTGCCGT
Organism: Deltaproteobacteria bacterium; assembly: GCA_016210045.1. Lineage (NCBI taxonomy): Bacteria > Pseudomonadati > Myxococcota > Myxococcia > Deltaproteobacteria bacterium. Next base: position 185,692 of record JACQUX010000024.1, read on the forward strand.
AATGCAGCAACGGCAATGTCCCGATCCCGGTGTGGCAAAGCAACGACACCACGAACGACCCCTGCCCCGTGGCTCCCTCGGCGACGGCCGTGGCCGCCACTTTGCCGAGTCCGAGTCCGCCGTAGACTTCGGGAATTTCGACCATCAGCAGTCCCAGCTCGCCCGCCTTTTTCAGCAACGTCGCCATGATGCCCGGCGTCTTGGCCTCAATTTCGGCCTCGCGCGGCAGCACTTCCCCTTCGCTGAAGTCTTGAATCGTCGTGCGCAGTTGTTGCAATTCCGGCGGTAAGTCTTCCGGAATGAACGTCCGCGCCGCGCCGACCGGCGTCAGCAGAAATTGACCCCCTTGGGTAGTGGTCGGTGTGGGTGCTGTCATGAGGCCGCCTTCACGCTGCGGATTTTTTCGGTGAGGACCGGGAGGATCTGAAACAGATCGCCGACAATCCCGAAATCCGCCTTCTGAAAGATGGGGGCATCCGGATCTTTGTTGATCGCGACGATATGCCGCGCCGTCTGCATCCCCGCCAAGTGTTGGATCGCACCTGAAATACCGCACGCAATATATAAGGTGGGATTCACCGTCTTCCCGGTCTGCCCCACTTGATGCGCGTGTCCGATGTAGCCCGCGTCGACTGCGGCGCGCGACGCGCCGACACTCGCACCCAACGACACCGCTAAATCACGAATGAATTTAAAATTCTCCGCGCTCCCCAACGCCCGCCCTCCCGCAACGATCGCCGCCGCCTCAGTAATGTCGATCTCACCACGCTCTTCCGCCAACACCTCGCGGACTGTGGCGCGCAGACTCGGCAACTCCACCTTTTGCAACACCACTTCCGCTTGTCCGCTCCCCGCGGATGGTTGCCCGAACGCATTCGGACGCGCCACGGCCATTTGCGGCGTCCCACGGACAACAACATCGATCAGCGCTTTACCGGCATACACAGGATGGCGCGCCACGAGCCGCTCGTCGCGCCAATGCAGCGCGACACAATCGGGCACCAGGCCGGTGCGGAGTCGCATCGCGACGCGCGGCAGGCAATCGCGCCCCAACGGCGAAGCGCTCCCGAGGACGACAGCCGGCTGCACCGTTGCAATCACTGCACACAATGCCGTCGTAAAGCCGTCGCTGTTATAGTGCGTCGCCAGTTCCGGGGCATCGACCACGACGACCCGCCGGACGCCGTATTGTCCCAACGTCCCGGCCGCCGCCGCACCCGCCGCACCGACGGCAACGGCGACGACGGAACCGCCCGACTCCTTCGCCAATGCCGCGGCCTTCGCCGCCAACTCGTACGAATAGCCTTTGAACGTGCCTTGCTCATGTTCCGCGATGATGAGAATGTCGTTGCCCATAGTTCGTATCCTTCTACATGATTAAAACAGTTTGGCATCGTTGCGTAACCACGCAATCAGCTGATCCGCCGTCTCTTCCGCCGTACCGGTAATTTTCTTGCCCGCTTGGCGCTCCGGCGGCAGCATCGTTTCCACGATCTCCCATTGGGCCGATTCGCCCGCTAACAATTCCGCCGCGCTCTTTTCCACTACCGGCTTACTCTTCGCCTTCATGATCCCCGGCAGCGACGGATAGCGCGGCGCATTCAGCCCTTTGTCGCATCCCAACACCGCCGGCAATTGCACACCGATCACTTCTTTCACGCCGCCCGCCACCGGACGCCGCACCACCACGGATTTGCCGTCCGCCTCCAACGTGAGCGTATCGATCACGGAGACCATCGGCCATCCGAGCCGCTCCGCCACGCCTTGGATCACTTGGCCGGCGTCGTCGTCCATCGCCTGCTTCCCGCCGAGCACCAAATCGCACCCTTCGCCCTGCACCGCTGCGGCCAACGCAATCGCCGCGGTATATGGATCCATCGACACACCGTCCGTGTTGATCCGCACCGCGCGATCGGCGCCCATCGCCAACGCGGTCCGCAACGCATCGACAACCCGCGCCGGGCCGGCAGCGAAGACCACCACTTCGGCCTGCGCTGCTTGTTTCAATTGCAGCGCCGCCTCGATCGCAAATTCGTCGTATGGATTCACGACCCATTTGATCCCGGATTCATCGATTCCCTTGCCGCCGGCCGCCAATTTGATCCGCGTCTCGGTGTCAGGGACCTGCTTGATCAACACGCCGATTTTCATATCACACTCCTTGCATCATAAACGGTTCATATCCGCGCAATGCCATCGATCCCGTCCGGCACTTGCCGGCCGAGGAGTTGCAACATAGTCGGGAACACATCGACTGTCCGCAGCGGGATATCTTGCAGCGGATGGCTGCACAACACCGGCACCACCATGTGATCGCGATGCAGCGAGCCGTGCGATCCATGATGCTCCGGTTCCTCGTGGGCCAACCGCAAATCATACCCCGGCCGCGCGGTGAGCAACACATCGCCGGTGCGCGGACTCTTAAACAAATGCGCCAATTGATACGGCCCGTCAGGATAACGTCCGTCGATGAGTTGTTGCAGACTCTCTTCGCGGTGCAGCAACAAGTCCGGCGCCCCGACCCGTAATGGATCGCCACGCCGTGCTTGATAATGGATATGCGCTCCGCGTTCCGTCAAGATCGCCTCTTCGGTGCGCCGCCGCACTACCACGCGCCCATCCCGCGACCGCGCGATCAGCAAATCGATCGCCGGTTCTTCGAGCAAGTCCTCGAACATCCCGCGCGTGGTCTCTTGCAGATATTCGTAATCGACTGGCGCGGCCCATCCGTCGCGGTGGCGAAAATAGAGATGCGTCATTCCATTGCCGGACATCATGTTGGCCACCGTACACCCACGTCGTGGCACGCTCGGAAAATAGAGCGGCCGTTGGTGATGCTGCGCCAAGAACGTATTGACACAATAATGATGATCGGTCGCCGACAGTCCGTGATCGCTCACGATCCACCACAGCGTCTCCGCCAACCGCCCCGTCCGCTGCAGTCGCTGCGCCGCCGCCCCCACCGCGTCGTCGAGCACGCGATAGCGGGCGCGCGCGGGCGCTCCGAGCGGATCGTCGAGATGCGAATATTCGTCGATCCCGATCATCACGGCAAAGCAGAATTGAAAATCTTCCGCCATGACCCGAGTCAGTTTCTCGCGTGCGACATCGTCGATGAAGGCCCAGCGATCCGTGAGATGCGCGTAATACCAATACCAGAGGCGGATGATCGTGGTGAGATTATGGCGCCAATGAATACCGCGATGCACGGCGCTGAAAATGTTGTAGCTCCGCGGCAACAGATCGAAGATGGTCTGGACCCGCGGTGTGATATCGGCGTTGATCTTGTACGAGCTGAGGCTACAATAACTGCGCAGTCCGCGCAATCCACCGGAGCGATACTGCGTCTTGTCCATCCAGCGGATTCCCGGAACGTTGCACGTGCCGGGCAAGCAGCCAGTCAGAAACGGCATATACGCAGGCCCGGTCGTGGAAGGGAAAGACGTGACCCCACGCCGATAACAACCCGGCTCCACGATATAGCGTGCGATGTGCGGCAACTCACCCGCCCGCAACAACGCCTCGAACACGTCGGGACGCGCGCCATCGGCCAAGATCATGACACAGCGGGAATAGGTCATAGCAGGCTCATGGCGTCGCCGCCGTGGCATCGTCTTGCGCGGCTTGGCGCCGGATCTCCGCCAATTTCTTTTCCATCCGACTCGTCAGTTCCGGATAGCCATGCTTCTCGATGATGTTCGTAAATTGATACGTGTAGTTTTCCACTAGACTCGAATCGTCCACGATCACGTCGTAGATCTTCCAGATTCCTTTGTTGCGACGGAGTTTGTAATTGAGGTTCACGATCACATCGTGTGACGGCACCGCGACCCGTGTCTTGACCAAGACTTGCTCCCGACCCCCATTCAACGCCTTCTCCCCGAGATAGCGGATTTGGTAGACGCGATTCCCTTTGCCCTTTTTCTGCCCCTGCTCTTTCGACAAAATCGCCTTCTCTTCCATCAGCGAGGTCATCAGATCGACCAAGTGATCTTGCTCCGTCTGCGAACGCCCTTGCCAGTGAGAACCGAGAGAAATGCGACAGAGCTCCCGAATGTCGAAAATCCCGTACAACACACGGCGCTTGAGCAAGCGATTGAAGGCCAGATCCACTTCCGTCAAATGTTCGCCAGTGCGATATTCGTCGAGCGTGCGGTCCAAGTCTTGAATCGCCTGCGTCGGGGTAAACGTGGCCTTCGCCGCGTTGGCGACGAACATTTGGACCCACGGCACGACGCGTGCGCCCCACGCCGTTTGCGCCCACACCGGATTGACCGACAGCACGACCAACACGCCGAGCAGTCCGCCCACACCGCGCCGTCTGCTCCACCCCGTTTGTTTATTCATCCTGCCCCCTTTGTCCCGTGTAGGGGACGGCCCCGATCTTCTCATCCAATTTTGCGAGGGCACTGTTGTATTGAAAGACGGACTCAAAATATTGCCCTTTTGCCTGCAACATCGCCTGCAGCGCATCCGTGTATTCGTTTTTCTCGCCCACTCCCAGATCCATATTACTCTTCGTCAAGAACACCCAACGCTGCGCCACTTCCACCACTTCCTTGCCACGCGTGATTTGCTCCCGCCACCGCCGCGCCTCGCCGTACGCCTCGCGCACTTCCAGGCCGATCCCGTCCCGCGCCAGCATCCGCTCCAGCGACGCCTTGTAGTATTCATGCTGCTTTTTCCGCATCCGCGCAAAATCACCGTGCGGATCAAAACGCCCTTTCAACTGCAACCCGAAGCCGGCGCGGGTGTAATGAAACGGATTGGTAAAATTGTCGGTACTCGTCAGCCCGGAGACATCGGCAATAGTCCGCCCCGCCTCGAAAAACCCACCGACTCCGACTTCGGGAAGGGGTTTGCGCCGTTCCAACGCATAACTCAACCGCTTCGCCTCCACGCCAATCTCGACCAGCTGCGCGTCGGGCCGATGCGCCAGAGCTTCGGCCACATACGATTCCAATGAGCCCAACTGCCCCCGCGCCACCCGTAATTGCCGATGCGCGAGACCGATCCGTTCGCCCGATTCGAGGCCGATCTGAATCCGCAACCCCTCGATCGCCAAATCCCGCCGCTGCAGCGCCTCCGCCAACCGTTTTTCCAATTCGGCCCGAAAGTACTGCAGCCGGAGTTTATCGATCGGTGACAACCGCGGCGCCGTGCGCGCCGGCACTGGAGCCGCAGCGGCATCCAACGCGTCCCCAGGGTCGGGAGTTCCCGTCCGTTCGCTGACTCCGTCTGGCGGATGATTGACTCCGTCCGCCGGCGCGGGCGGGGTAGAAAACGCCTGTTCTGCCTCACGTTCCGCCGCTGTCAGCTCATCCGTAATGCGGCCGATTGCGTCGCGGAGCAGTCCCGAGATCTCTTCGCCGAGCTGGACTCCATAGTAGAGCTGCCGCGTCTTGGCAACCGCGCCGACCCGTTCCTTTTCCTGCTCCTGAACCGCCGCGTGCGCCCCTTGCCGCGCCAATTGCTGAAGTAACGTCAGCTTCCCAAATCCGGTCAGCGGAATCGCCATCCCGACCCGCGCGGAATGGAACCAAGTGATATTCCCCTTCACAAACGCACTCAACGCATCGCTGGCGTCGTTCGGCACCGGCGCCGTCCGATATTCGTACTCGAAGATCGGCCAAAATCGCGCATCCGCTTCCTCCTGCTGCGCCTTCGCCGCCCCAATCGCATAATCCCCCGCCCGTACTTTCTTATTATGTTGCTCCGTCCGCCGAATACACTCCCCCAGCGTCAGACGGAGTACCCGCCGCGCAGCCGTCGGAACCTTCGTGACATGCGTCACCGCAGACGTGACATGCGTCACCGCAGACGGAGTCCGCAGCAACCGCGCCCGAATCCGATCGAGGAAGCCGCGCTCCGTCTCCCCCGCGTGCGCCGCCCCAACAACCACTGCGAGCAGCCAAATCCATAGCCATTTTCGCCACATGACGGACGGCGGATAGCAGAGGGCACCCAGCCACGCAACGGTTTGTTCGTGACTCCGTCTGGGTAGCCGTATTTGTCTGGAAGATGCCAACGGCGACAACAGCGCCGAGAAGGTGTGGTTTCAGTATTGGACCATAACGTCCCCATCACCCGTGCACCCCGCCACTCCGGAACAGTCCGCCGCGGTTGGCGTGCTTTTTGGCCATGTCTCAGCGATCCCAGAGGCTGATCACCCCGGATCATCCATTGTGTAGGTGATTTGGGTGACGGCGAAGCTGCCGGCTTCAGCACTGAAGGTGAAGACCATTTCGCCCGCGGCGTCCCCTTGAATGGCAAAGGTGTGTGCGCGTGGATCTATGGCAGGCTGCTGGACTTCCGAAAGCAGCGCGACAGTCAATTTGGGGATATCCATCGCTATCGTCTTCGATTGCGTGCGGGGCCGGCATCCTTCTTCCCAGCCATGCCCATCAAGTGTCAAAGTGATCGCAAACGGCTGATCGATGGCTGTGGGCAGATTGAGCTTGGCCTGCCCCTTTGACCCGCCTTCACAACGGTCGCTGCCTTTGTACGAAAAAGTAAAACCGTTGGCGCTGATGAAAGAGGCAAGCGGCAATTTTTTTTGCAACGCGGAATACAAGCCGGCAATCCGCTGAAAAAAAGGGTCGGCAGCCGAGATGCCCAGGTCGTGATCGGAGAGGTACGATGTGAAAAGCCAGCCATTCTTGTCATTCCATTGGACATGTCGACGTTTGCCCAGCGTTCCGTCGGTCGCCGGATTAGAGACCGGCGGATCGGCCAAAAGCTGGACCTTCGAGTTGTACGGCACAAGGGCCACGATCGCCGCATCCTTCGTTGGCGCGGCTCGCAGATTTACGCCGGTGATGGCATTCGTCCAACCGACGGCATTGACGGCAAGGGCGGAGGATGACCAGATAATGAGACTGCACATGAGTAGCGCTGTCTGCGGCAACATAAGAATCCTCCTCTGCTAGGGCACACCGTGTGCGACCGTTGCGCGGGCGCTTTATGCCGTGTCTGTCGTGTCTACGTCAATCTGACAGGTTCATGGCCCAGTGAAAATGTCGGGGTTGGTGAATGCACCGAACGCCGCCGTGACGACGACGTTCGCGTATCCGCTGTAGCTCCGCGGCGCTGGCCCGCGGCTTAAGACACCCCACGGGCGACTCCTGCTCGTTGGCCATCCCTATGCTGAACGTCTCGCGATCATGCCGGACGGAGTCCAATGATCGAACGCTCGCGTACGAAAATCGAACACCGGCAAGGCACAATTTCAAGCTATGTACTGCAGCCAGAGCGATCACGATCATTGGCATGCCATGTGAATAGGATCTACCTTCGTGGCGACGTATCCTCGGTATACGCTTATCTGGGATGGCTGCACGGTCCACGTCACGTGGCAATGTCATAATCTTGCCTGGCTGCTCCAAGAGGATTGGGCAAAGCAGCGGTATTATGACCTGCTCTACAAGTATAAAGAACGCTACGAAGTCGTTATTCATTCGTACGACTTCATGAGCAATCATCCGCATTTCACTGCTTCCCTTCAGGGGAGCAAAGAGAATTTTTCAGCCTTTCTGCGTATCGTGAACAGCCAATTTGCACGCTTCATCAATCGGCGCCTGCAGCGCCGTGGGCAAGTATGCATGGATCGCTTCAAGTCACCCGTGATCCAGGACGACGCGACTCATCTGCACGTCATGACCTATGGCAACCTCAATCCAGTGCGTGCCGGCATCACGGACCATCCACGACACTATCGATGGACGTCGTATCATTATTATGCCGACGGCAGAGCAGATCCATTAATCACCCCAGCGCCGGCTTATCTGGCGCTTGGGCCGACCTCTCACGTACGGCAATTTGTTTATCGGCAGATGATTGATGAGATCCTCGCGCATGAGGCTATGATCAAGCGATCATATTCATCGTGCCCCTTTCTGGGCAATCCGACGTGGGTGCTGGAACGCCATGCAGACCTGCGCCGCTACCGCCTTGCCAAAACTGCCGCGTGTCAACGCCGTCAGCGCCGGCTCGCGCAAACCCTTGCTCCACCTTAACAGCGACCACCCCGCTTAACCTGGATAGAGTCTCATTCCGCCCCAAGGGCTGAGGCTTGACACACATGTAGTGGACGGGCAAAAGCGCGCCGTATGCACGTCACTATTTTCGGTTATGGCTCCCAAGGCCGAGCGCATGCGCTGAACCTATCAGAAAGCGGTTGGGACATCACCGTGGTGCTGCGTCCTGAGAGTCCCTCCATCTCAATCGCAAAACAAGACGGAGTCGAGGTCATAACAGACGCTATCTCTACAGCGTGCAAGACGGAGATCTGTGCGTTGCTCCTCCCCGATCTGGCGCAACCGGAACTCTGGCGCGAGGTCTTGGTGACGCATCTGCCTACAAACTCCGCCATTCTCTTCGCCCATGGATATGCGATCCACTATGGCCTCATCACCCCACGCGCGGACCTCGATATCATCCTCGCAGGACCAATGTGTCCAGGTACCGAGCTCCGCAATCGCTACGTCGCACGTGACTCCGTCCCGATTGTGACGGCTATTCAACAAGACCACAGCGGGCACGCCGCAGAACGTTTGCGTGCGTACGTCGATGGCATCACGGGCGGCCGACACGACGTCATCGAGAGCACATTCGCCGAGGAGACGGAGACTGACCTCTTCAGCGAACAAGCCCTGCTTTGCGGCGGCCTTGGCTATCTTGTTCAAGCGGTTTATGAACTCCTCGTGGAGGCCGGTTATAATCCGAAACTCGCTCATTACACTGCCATGACCGAACCGGTGAACCTCGCCCGCCTCATAGCCGCCCACGGCGTCGATGGCATGCTGGACCGTATCAGCCACGTCGCTCGTTACGGCGCGCGCACTCGCGGTCCGCGCATCATCGATACGCGTGTCCGCCAGACGTTACGCACGATTTTGGCCGAGATCCGCAGTGGGAGTTTCCAACGTGAGCTAGCCGAAGCCACGAAAACTCAATCATAACCCTTGAACTCCGTCTAAATCTTGTTATCACGCCGCCATGACTGTTCGCGTCCGTTTTGCTCCGTCTCCGACCGGGTTTCTGCACATCGGCGGCGCACGCACCGCGCTCTACAACTGGCTCTACGCCCGCCGGCACGGCGGCACCTTCATCTTGCGGATCGAAGACACCGACACCCAGCGCTCCACCCAAGAATATACGCAACAGATCCTAACCGCGATGCGCTGGCTCGGCCTCACGTGGGATGAAGGCCCGTATCACCAGACGGAGCGGATGGCGATCTACCACACCCACGTCGAACAGCTGTTGCAAAACGGGCAGGCCTATCGTTGCTATTGTACGAGCGAACAGTTGGACGCGATGCGCGCTCAAGCCTCAGCCGCTGGCCGCAAGCCGACCTACGACCGTACTTGTCGCCATCACCCCCTGCCCGCGGACGACCCCCGCCCCTATTGCATCCGCTTCGCGGCGCCGATCGAAGGGACCACGACCGTCCACGACCTGATTCGCGGCACGATCCCTTTCGACAACCGCGAACTCGACGATCTCATCATCCTGCGCAGCGACGGTACGCCAACTTACAACTTCGTCGTCGTCGTCGACGACGTCACGATGCAAATCACGCATGTGATCCGCGGCGACGATCACCTCAACAACACGCCGCGCCAAATGTTGCTCTACCAGGCCTTCGGCTACCCTACGCCACAATTCGCGCATCTCCCGATGATTCTGGGCGGCGACAAACAACGCCTCTCGAAACGCCACGGCGCCACATCCGTGGACGCCTACCGCGATGCCGGATTTCTGCCGGAGGCATTACTGAATTATCTCGCACGACTTGGCTGGTCGCACGGCGATCAGGAAATCTTCACGCTCGAAGAAATGGTCCAGCATTTTGCATTCGAACATGTTCACAAGGCCGCTGCGGTGTTCGATGCCGATAAACTCACGTGGGTCAACGCCGAACATTGCAAGCGCCACAATAACGAACAACTCGTCGACCTCGTCACGCCGTTTCTCCAAGGTCTCGGGCTTGCCGTGACCGACCACGCCTTTGCGGCACGCGCCATTGCCAGCGAACGCGAACGCGGCAAAACGCTCCACGAACTGGCCGCCATTTCCGCCTTCTATTTCCGCGACGACGTCGTGTGGGATGAAAAAGCCGTCGCTCAATGGCTCAAACCGGACGGGCGCGCCCTGCTACAAGAGGTCCGCAACGCCCTGGCTGGCGTTACCGACTGGACGGAGTCCGTCTTGAAAGCGGCGCTGGAACCGATTCAACAACAGCGCGCTTGTAAATTCGTCGCAATCGCCCAACCGATCCGCGTGGCCCTCACCGGCACTACGGTCAGCCCCGGCATCTTTGAAGTCCTCGCCATCCTCGGTCCCGCGCGCGCGCTGCAGCGCATCGACCGCGCACTCGCGATGCCGACCACATAAAGCCGGCTTACGCCTTGGTCGTCTCGATCAGTTCGAATTGTTCCAGATGAAAGTCCGGCATAGCCTGGACTTGGATGCGTTTTTTGACTTGCTGTTCTAACTGCTCCAACGCCGTCCGTTCTTCGTCGAACAGCGTATTCGCGACGGTCGGATTGACCATCACCGTCAGCTGCGCCGCCTTGCTACGCAGTGCCTCGCGCGTAATCTCGCGGAAAATCTCGTAACAAAGCGTCGTCTGGCTCTTCAAAAATCCCTTCCCTTCACAATACGGGCATGGCACGCCCAGCAAGCGACGGATATCTTCCCGCGTCCGTTTACGCGTCATCTCCACTAACCCGAGTTCGGAAATCTTACTGATATTGGTCCGCGCCCGGTCGTGTTTCAACGCCTCTTTCAGCGCGTTGTAGACCTTATTCCGATGCTCGTGCCGCTCCATGTCGATAAAGTCGAGGATGATAATCCCGCCGATATTGCGCAGCCGCAATTGGTAGACGATCTCGCGGACCGCCTCGAGGTTGGTCTTGAGAATCGTCTCTTCGACGTTCCGCTTCCCGACGAACTTACCGGTATTCACATCGATCGCCGTCAGGGCCTCAGTCTGCTCTACGATGATATAGCCGCCCGACTTGAGCCACACCTTCTGTCCCAGCGCGCGATTGATTTCGACTTCAATCGAGAAGTGGTCAAAGATCGGTTCATCGTCGGTGTACAGCTCGATCCGCTCCTTCAATTGCGGCATGAACGTATCGGCGAACTCCTGAATACGCGTATATTCTGGCTTGGCGTCGATCACGAGACGGTCGATGTCTTCGGTAAACAAGTCGCGGACCACACGTAACACGACATCGAGTTCCGCATGGATCAACGATGGCGCCTTGCGCCGTGCGCCCTTCGTCTCGATTTCACGGCCCAGACGGAGCAAATATTCGATGTCCGACACCAGCTCCCGTTGCCCCGCCCGCTCGGCGGCGGTACGCACGATAAACCCCGCGCCGGGCGGCCGATGCTTCTGCACAATCTCGCGCAAGCGCGCGCGCTTCCGGTCGTCCGCGATACGCCGCGACACACCGACTTGTTTCATCGTCGGCGTGTACACCAAATAGCGCCCCGGCAGCGAAATGTACGACGTGAGCCGCGCGCCTTTGGTGCCGATCGGCTCCTTGGTGGCTTGGACCAACAGCTCCTGCCCATCCCGGATCAGGTCTTGGATCTGGACCTCTCGCCCCCCACGGCGGCGGCGACGCAACCACCCGCTGCGCAGCGGCGCCTCTTTTTCCTCGTCGCTCTGCTCTTTTTCTTCTTCTTCATCGCCGCTGGCCGGCTCTTCCGCCAAGTCATCGGCCTCCGCCTCGTCTTCTTCAAATTCCGCCGGCGGCAGCGTATCGGAGACGTGCAAAAACGCCGTCCGATCTTGCCCAATATCGACGAACGCGGCTTGCATACCGGGCAGCACACGGACGACCTTGCCTTTATAGATGTTGCTGACGATGCCGACGTCGCGCGCGCGCTCGATGTAGAGCTCCGCCACCACGCCGTTCTCCAACCGCGCGATGCGCGTCTCGCCCAACGTCACGTTCACGATCAGTTCATTCGCCATACATGGAACTCCACAGGTTTACGCCCGTGACACCTTGAACAGTCACCGCCTGCCGCGAGGCCACTTCAAGCCGCACAGCGGCGTTGAGGGGGGGGACCCGACTGGCTTTGCCAGTCGGGGGGGCGACGCGAGCCCTTGTAATGTCGCGGCTCATACTGTGCAGCCGCAGAAATGTCCAATTGTTCCCGCTTTTGCGCTTGCACCGAAAGGGACGCGTGTTTAGTGTGCGCCCGCTTCTTATGCCGAAACACACGCAACCGCATGCGGACTGGCTCGAACGTGTCGTCGAGCGACGTGGACATGCCCCGGCCATCCCGCACAGCACATTAGCGCGTGTCCGGCCGAAGGCGTTTCTCACCGCGGAGCACGACGCGTTGATGAACGCCGTGCGGTACCTGAGTCACACCCGGGAAGCACAAGAGCAAGCTACGGAAATTGTCGAACTGCATAAACTCTCTCCCCGCTCCCTCACGGTGCCCAAAGATTTCGACCCGATCCTCGCCTTTCAGGAATTGAAGGCACAACGCGATCCGTCGATGCTGCCGTCGAATCCGGTCAATCGCGCATTATGGGCGCTTTCTCGCTTTGCCCACCTGCGCAGCGGCTACGACCTGATCAACCTCGGCGCCAACACCGGCGCGCGCGTGAAAGTCCCACGGTTAGTGGCCGGGACGACCATTACCATTGAAGCCGGCGCGGGATTCGTCCGCGTCACGCTACCCAGAGGGCTCTGGATTCGCTTCATTCATATGGCCACGCGGCCGTGGGGACTCGACGGCTGTCCTTATTGGCAAGCCGATCCGACGTTTGCCGCACCGGCCACCTTAGTGCCCCCATCCGGCAGCCAGGTTGAAAACACGTTTTTCACCGCCTTCCACGAAGGCCGCGGACTCCCGTTCACGGTCACCACTCATGGAAACAATACCCAGCTCCGCATTGGGCCGCTGGAGAATGACCCCATCGCGCGCGAACAGGCGCTCGCCTGCGCACGGGGGATCGTCCAAAGCCTCAGCCGGATGCCATGGGCTCGGCGCGCGTTGGGAGGCACAGCACTGAAACGGCTTCTCGCCAATAAATGCGTGGAACAGGTCAGTTTACACGCCAACCTTGTGACGATTTCTCAAGACGGAGTCCGCATCCATCTGTTGGCGGAAGAAGCCGCGCATTTTTTCTGCACCGCAACGCGTGCCGCACGCTCGACCGCCGACCCCTCAACCATTGGCCGCACTCCGTTGTTCACCCACGGTCTCCGTCTCGCCGTGGGCATCCGCGTCGCGCGCGGCATCGATCCACGGATGCCCGCCATTGCCGCCGCAGTGCTCCTCGCCCAGGCGCGCAACGCGGCGGAAGCGTTTTTGTTTCTCACCAGTCGCGATCGCGAGGCGCAAGGCATCGGGTGGCGCCTGGAAATCGGTCCATGCGCGTATTTCGGTCGCACGGTGCCGCGCCAATTTACGCACTGCTATTCCCCCTCCGTCGTCGTACGTCCGGAGGCACGTCATCACGAGGCGTTGGAACTCGTATTCGGCCCCGATGGGGAGCCCGCGTACTGCGGCACCTCTGCCGCCGGCACGCGGATCGTCGCAGCCCAATACTGGGGACCCGCATTCTTTGCGCTGTTGGCCCAGCCGGGACTCCGTGACCCGAGTCTCCATCACCTGGCCGAAGCACTGGAGGAACTCCACGCCGCGACAACAACCAGCCCGACCGCGACCACACCCACGACCGATCACCCAGCAAAAGGTCCGCTATGAAACCATCGCCACTCGACACCTGTTGGCAAGCGATTGACCGCTTGCACATACCTGCCATCGACAGCCTTTGCGAGCTGCTCCGCGTCCAGGCGCTCGGCCCGGAAAACGGCGGCCAAGGCGAATGGGAAAAATCGCAGTGCCTGCAGACGATGTTCGCCCCACTCGTCGACAACATCACGGCCGTGAACGCCCCCGATGCACGCGTCACCAGCGGGCAACGTCCGAATCTGATCGCGACGATTCGCGGACAAGGCACCGGACCCCGCTGTTGGCTGGTCGCCCACCTCGACACCGTCGCTCCCGGCCCGTTGGACGCATGGCACACGCCGCCGTTCGAGCCAACGCTGCGCGACGGCAAACTCTTTGCCCGCGGCGCCGAAGACAATCATCAAGCCATCGGCTCGCTGTTGCTGCTGGCCCGCGCCCTCCAGACGGAGCAACTGAAACCCCGGGGCGACCTTTGCTTCCTGTTCATTGCCGATGAAGAAACCGGCAGTAATTTCGGGATCAAATATCTGTTGGCACACGCCGATCCGTTTCGCGCCGACGACCTTGTCGTCGTCCCGGACGGCGGCAACGCCGAAGGCAACGTCATCGACGTCGCGGAAAAAGGGATTTTGCAGATGCGAGTAACGGTGCGCGGCAAAGGAGTCCACGCCTCGACCCCGCACCAAGGCCTGAACGCGCACCGGCTCGGGGCACAAGTCGTCTGTGCGCTGGAACAACTCCACACCCAATTCCCCCGACGCGACGACCATTTCGAGCCGCCGACCGCCACGTTCGAACCGACCAAAACCTTCTCGAACGACGTCTCGTACAACGCAATCCCCGGCGAACACCGCTTCGGCATTGACTCCCGCATGTTGCCAGGCATGACCGCCGCCGAAACCCTGCGTCACGTCACGGCGCTCGTCCAATCCGTCGTGCAGTCGGCCGGCGGAACCGCTACCGTCGAACCCGTGCAATCCATGGAGCCTGCCCCCGCCACGCCCGACAACGCCCCCGTCGCCCAACGCGTCCGCACGGCGGTGCAACAGGTCCTCGGCATCCCAGCCCATTTTATCGGAGTCGGCGGCATCACGATCGCCAGCTATCTCCGCGCCGCCGGATACCCGGCCGTCGTCTACACCAAAGTCGACGACACCCTGCACACGCCCAACGAATATTGCCGAATCGCGAATCTCGTCAGCGACGCCAAGGTCTTGGCACACGTGGTGTTGGGGGAATAACGCCGGACCGCCTTACCGCGCCGGCGCTGTCTACACACCGTCGAAGAAATCAACGACCCCAGTCTCCAGAGAATACTCGGCACCTACGACGCAGAGCCCCTCTCTCTGGATCAACTGTTCGAGCACTTCCGATCCGTCTCGCAGGTGGCTTGCAGAGACGCGGACGTTGGCCCGCACGGCCTGCTGCACCAGAGCTTGTGGGTCGTGTCTGAGTTCTGTCGCCAGTAAGCCCTCCACGGATGGACGAACACGGTCGATGATCGAACGCAGATTCCGCGACTGGTTATCCGTCGGTTGCTGCAGTGCTTCCAGGGTTGCCACAACAGCGCCGCACTGGGAATGGCCCAGAACCACTACCAGCCGTGTGCCAAACCGCGCTGCGGCGAACTCGACGCTGCCGATTTGAGAGGAAGCGACGATGTTTCCGGCAACGCGGATGACAAACAGGTCGCCCAGGCCTTGATCGAAGACCATCTCTGCCGGCACCCGTGAGCGGAACATCCGAGAACGATGGCAAACGGCTCCTGGCCTGCCGCCAATGCGCTGCGGCGCGTCTGGCTCGTGAGAGGGTCGCTGCTACGAGCGCCAGACACGAAGCGACGGTTCCCCTCTCGCAGGCGTTCAAGTGCCTCTCGCGCTGAGATCATCGATGCTTCACCCTCGTCCGGCGAACGTAATGTAGATGCCACGCGCTGATGGATCACCTGGCGGCACGATGCCGCAAGACGATACCTGCCATAACAGAACCCACTCAGACGGAGCAACCGTAATACTCTAGAAATTCCGACACTTCACTTCAGGAGGTCTCCGTCTGAGCCTCTCTGCCATCGCCGTAGTCGTCTACTTGGGGGGACCGCCATCTATGGGTCCAGAGAGTTGCATATGTCTCCGTCTGAAAGACTGAAAGGTTCTGAAAGGCTGGATGCAGGCCTGAGCAAAAGCACGGCTGCGAGCAACAGTTATTTGGCGGGTTGAACTGCACTTCACTGGTAGCAAGAGACCCAGGTGAATTCGGGGCGGCGAAGCCGGTCTCCCAGTAATTCTATAGCATTTTGCGACCGACTCCCTGGCACATCCCTTGCTTGTTAGTGCGATGAACCCCTGACCAGGAGTCGCCTATGGCTGCGCGCCCCCAATCTCGATTCCTACTGTGTCTTCTACTGCTAGGCCTCGCCGGCCTGCCACGCGCCACACTTGCCCGCGACCCAGTGCACACCCTCCGCGGAGGGCAACTCCTCTCCGCCGATGTGATCATGGAGATGGTCCGCGATGTCACGCCGGGCTTGGAAGAGACGCTCGTCGGCGGCATTTGGTCGACACAATGTTGGGATGGCTATACCGACGACATTGACGACCCCGATACCGGATTGCTGACCGTCAACACGCTGACCGATATCGACTACGAAAACGTGAGCGACGTGAATGACGGTTGTATCTTCGGCGATTCTCGGAACTTCAACAATTTCGCCGTGAACCAACCGACGTTCGATCGCTTCAAAATCATCGGCGAGCGGGCCTTTCTCGCGGCTTTTCATTACACGTATGACGACGGTTCCGGAAATCAGGGCAGTGATTTTGAAACCTGGTCCGTCCCGGAACTCACGGAGAACTCCGTCCTGTTGATTTCCGACAATGCCACCGTGCGGATGACCCGCATTAACACGCGCTCCGCGATCCCGACCGAGCCCGCCGTCTCGGCCAGCGGCCGAGCCATCACCCTCAGTTGGACCGACGCAAGCAGCGATGAAACCGGCTTCCGCATCCTGCGCAAGGACTCCGTCTCGGGCGATTTTGCTGAAATCGGCACGGCGAGTGCCGGCGCCACATCGTACAGCGACACCGTCTCGGCTGCCGGGACCTATTGGTACCGAGTCCGCGCCGTGAATGCGAACGGCGATTCGCTGGGCAGCATCGTCGTCTCGGTCACGGTCGAGTAACGACCCGCGCCGACTCACTGAGAGGGAAGCCAGGCAACGCATCACGCCAAGCAGCGCTGACGTTAGGCCCGCGGCAAGGTCAGCGTGACCCGTTGCATACGGCCGTGTCGCGGTCGGTCGGCAGTCGCCACGACACCAGCGACGGTGAAGAGCGCATGCCAATAGGGATCCTCGAGCCGCAACGGCCATGGAGCGGTCTCCCGCGTCGGCCATGCGGATGGGACGGCATGGGGATCAAGCCACAACGTCAAATGATCGCCACGGTATTCGCCATGCAGCGCCGTGGCCTCGAGGACATTGAGTATACTGCGGAGCAATTCGCCCCGGGTACGGGTGCTCCGGAATGCGATGCCACGATTTGACACCCAGGATAGCGCATCAGTGTTCACGGCACAGTCGCGAAAGCGCTGCGCCTGTGCAGCATCCCCGCCAGCCACGGCATTACTCCAAAGTCCCAGGATGCCAATTGTCCCACCAGCCTGGCTCCATGACGAGGCCATCAGATCGAGCGCTCCCCGACACGAACGCGGTGCGGTCTGTTTCCGCTGTGACCACTGGGCGGCATACGTCTGCACGAACTTTTGCAACGCCGCGATTCCGTCTCGCACCGCTTCGTGCTGCGTCGGCTGCTCGATCGCGCTCAAGATATCCACCATCGCCTTATCGATGGTGCGACACGCGGTGTCCGCGAAGTCCACAATGTCGCGCCAGAGCGGATCCGAGGGGATTTCACCGAACACTCGGGTCCGGAACGGCGTTGGCCGCCCTAACACGTCCCCACGCCACACGAGCGGACGACGCTCCACGCCGTTCATTGCCGCCACGGCTGTCCGTCGGCCCACATGGTCTGCAGCCAGCACGCGCCGCATTCTCGGCAACGCATCGCCCGCAAACTCACTGCGGACACGGATTTGCCGGCATGTCAAACCATAGACGCTTCTCATAGGGAGCGCGCTGTTACAGAGAAGCGAGCGATCGTGCAAGGAAAACTCGCTGTTCTGAAAACCCTCGATGCCCCGCCACCAGCGCAACACCCGCTCATCCCGCGCCTTTACAATCGCCCGCGAATATGGTGAACGCTGCCGGATGATTAATGCGACACAAATTCGAGTCGGCAATATCCTGCGAATCGACGGCGGGATCTTCCGCGTGATGACCGTGCAGCACATTACGCCCGGCAAGGGGAACGCGCAGGTCCAAGCGGATCTACGCAACCTGAAGACCGGCAATAAGAACAACATGCGGTTTCGCCCTGCGGAGACAGTCGAACGCGTCGACGCGGAAGAACGCGAAATGACGTTTTTATATCAGGACGGTTCGACCTATCACTTCATGGACACAGAGACCTGCGAGCAGCACGAACTAGCGGCGGAATTACTCGAAGACATGCGGCTCTATTTAAAGCCCGATTCCACGATCATCATGCTTATCTGCGACGGGGAGGCGTTGAGCATTCGCCTGCCGCTCAAAATGCGCTTTACCGTGACGGAGTGTGACCCGCCATCGAAAGGTTCTGCGGGCGCATTGAAAAACGCCCTCGTCGATACCGGCGCGCATTTCAAAGTGCCGCTCTTCATCAAACCCGGCGACGTCGTCGTCATCAATACCGAATCCGGCGACTACGTGGAGAAGGGGTAAAAATAGTCGTCGGGCTCGATCGCTATTTGAAGACTCGGAATTTACTCGTCCCCAAAAGCGTGGGAATGAACGACTGTTTGAGCGCCAGTAATCGGTCCAATGCGGACTCATGCCCATTCGGACGGAAGAGCAGAGGATGCAGCACTATCTCGGTGTTGCGGTAGAACACGTCAGCGGAGAAGTCGTCATAGGGCGTCGTCCCTTCCGCCCCTGCCTTTGGTGGTTGCGGTCCCGTCGCTGCGACGGCACCCAACACGGTTCCCCCCCATATCGCAAGTGGCCCCATAAACCCTCCTTTGTCGACTCACACTCCCGGCCTAGTCCCGGCCAGACCGCATGGCGAGCGAAAAATATAAGGACCCGATTTTTTAATAAGTCCGTCAAATGGCTGCCGTGACACGCATTGCCTCGGCACGATGACGCAAACCAGCACGCGTCGTCAGACAGCAACACCAGACGGAGCAAATGCAAAACCATGAAAATTCAGAGACTTCAATGCGTCTCCGTCTGGAAATTCTGGGGAGTGCGACTTCAGATCGCGCTTGTCTTTCCGAGTGCCTCGCATTAACCGACATGGCCATGAGGTCACTGCACGCACCACCCTTAACCACTCGCCGACACGGTTGCTTCGATTCCGCTGCGCAGCGGCGTTGGGAGCGGCGCAGCGCGACTGGTGTCCCGCCTACCTGTCATGGCGCCGCGCCCACATCACTGCACCGATTCACGGTAACTGCACCCGTGGTTTTTGTTGCAGCCCAAGCCTGGCCTTTTGCGGCCGCCGCACAACCGACATTCCGCGCGATCGATTCCACCGTGACGTATGATCCCGACGGGGAAATCGCGCAACTCATCACGAGCGTCTCGGTGGCAACCGCTGCTCTCCTCGCAGTCTGGTTGGCGCGGCGACTGCCAACGTACTATCGATCTGAGGGACAAGCTGCCGGCGTGCTCGCCGCCGGAGTCACCTGCGCCTTCAACCTCGGCTATATGGCCCATGGATTTATGCTGGATACCGGGTTCAACTATCTGTTGGCCAGCGGCGCGTGGCTGGCGCCGCTGTGGGTCGGTTGGAATCGGTGGCGGAGGTCCCACGGGCAACTCCCCTCGCCCCCTGCAATGCGAGTCGTGCGCAATGAAGGATTGCGGACCGAGTAACCATATCGGTCAACGACAACCGTGACCAATTGCAATCCGCACGATATGTGCAACCGACGACAATCACGATGGCGAAAATGGGCACTGCTGTTGGTCGCCAGCAGTGGCATCGGCTGGTATGGAACGGCGCCATTTCGCTCGCAACCGATTGTTCCAATCGGACCAGCGGAATCATGCCCCCCCAACCTCGCCGTGGCGCAATGGCCAGTGGCGCTCTGCGCACGGATCGATACGCCGGGAGACAACGGGCCGGTCACCATCACCGTCCTGGTCGATGGCAAATCCGTCGGGACGATCGTGTCCGACTATAACTACGACACGTTGATGAACGTCCCGGCCGGTTACACCTCTTATCGCTGGCTCGATGACGACTGGCATCTCGACCTGATTATCGATCCGCACAGCCTCCAGACCGGTCGACCGCTGTATTACGTCGGCAGTCGTACTGGCCGTCTGACCCCGCTACACGACACCAACATCCGCTGACTACCCTGGCAATACCGCCAGAAAAAACCAGACGGAGCAAACTGAATCCAGCTCCAATTCAGTGGCTTGCGATTGTCTCCGTCTGCAGGCTCCGAACAGCGGGTCGAGGAAACCCCAGAGCGGGAACACCTCTGGGCCCGATGGGTGCTAGGCGTAGCGCCGCGCGCCAGCGTCGCCGACATCAAGAAACGGTTTTGGGCGTTACGGATTCAATTTGCGCCCGAGACCCACCCGACCGAAGCTGAACGGTACACCGAGATTTCAAAAACCATTAACACTGCGTACGGCGTGTTAGTGCCGAAGTAACTGCTCGCGTCGCCGCCCACCTTGTTTACAACAGGCGAAAGATGAGACGACAGACTCAAATTGATAACGCCTGAGCATTAAAACACCCAGCGATTTACGATCGCCGGACAAAAAACTTATTAATAGAGACCTTTGCATAAGCCACATCAGAGATAAGTTTTTCTCATCGAACACAACATTTTCAGCAGAAAAAGATCACGACACCGTTTTACGAGAGCGCTGTTGGTTGCAGACTCCGTTTTTCTCCTGTCCTTCGTCTCCTCTG